>DATAHC010000157.1:0-13088 GCA_036263415.1 Flavisolibacter sp. | reverse complement strand
GCAAACGCTCCGGGAACCTGCTCTTCGATCATCTTTTTAACGTCCTCGAGTGGAATCGAAACTACTTCTTCAGCAGTGTACTTTTCACCTCCGGGCTTACGTCCCAGTTTCAGCATTTTTTTACCAAAACGGATAAAGGGACCCCATCTGCCATTTTCTATTGAAATCTTTTCAGCAGGCCATTGCTGTATAAACCGGTTGGCTTCCTTGGCCACTTTCTTTTCGATCAGCTCATTAATATCTTTTTCAGAAAGATTATCAAAATTGTAGGCACGGGGCACATTGATAAAAAGATCATTCCATTTGATAAAAGGTCCAAATCGGCCTTTCCCTTTGGTAACGGGAAGGCTTTCATAATGCGCCACAGGAGCATCTGCAAGCTCTTTTTCCCCGATCAGTTCTATGGCACGATCCATATCTACTTCCAGCGGCTCTGTACCTTTCGGGATGGAAATGAACAATTCCCCATATTTAATGTAAGGACCAAATCGACCCACATTTACAGATACTTCCTGACCATTATATTCACCAAGAGCCAACGGAAGCTTGAACAGTTCCATTGCTTCTTCCAGTGTTATAGTTTCAATGCTCTGGTTTTGTTTGAGTCTGGCGAAGCGTGGCTTTTCCTCGTCTTCAGTTTTACCGATCTGAACCATCGGTCCATATCGTCCCATTCGCGCGATAACAGGCTTTCCTGTTCCGGGCTCTGAACCCAAATGGCGTTCTCCGCTGATTCGTTCCGCCGTTTCTATGGTCTTATTAACATCTGTTTTGAATGGATTATAAAAATCATCGATCATTTTACTCCACTTCATTTTTCCCGTTGCCACTTCATCAAATTCTTCCTCAATCCGGGCAGTAAAGTTATAATCCATGATATCGTCGAAATACTGCTTCAAAAAATCAGTAACCACCAATCCAAGGTCAGTGGGGAACAGCTTTGATTTTTCTGCTCCGGTGTTTTCCGTTTCTGTTTTCTTGGCGATCTTGTCATTGGTTAGTGTAAACACGGAATAATTTCTTTGAATTCCTTCTTTGTCTCGCTTCTCGACATATCCTCTTTTTTGAATAGTAGAAATGGTGGGAGCAAAGGTTGAGGGCCTACCGATGCCTAATTCTTCGAGTTTCTTGACCAGCGAGGCTTCCGTATACCTGGGCAGGGGGCGCGTATACCGCTCTATTGCCTGCATTTCTTTGAAAATCAATACCTGCCCTGATTTCAATGGCGGTAACATACCTTCCTGATCTCTTTCGCCATCTTGCTCCTCATCATCTACATCTTCACGGTATACTTTGATGAATCCATCAAATTTCAAGACTTCTCCCTGTGCCGTTAATTCGGCCTTGTTGGTAGATACTTTAATCTTGGCTACTGTCTTTTCCAGTTCCGCATCTGCCATCTGGCAGGCCATTGTCCGCTTCCAGATCAATTCATACAATCTCTTGGTATCTGCATCGCCGGCATTGGCATTCGACATATAGGTAGGGCGGATGGCTTCGTGCGCTTCCTGTGCCGATTCATTTTTATTTTTAAACCGCCTGGACTGGTGATAGCGTTGTCCGTAACTGGACACTATCGTGTTTTTAATATCCTCCATGGCCGTTTCACTAAGGTTCACACTATCCGTTCTCATATAGGTGATCAACCCGCTTTCATATAGCTTCTGAGCGATCAGCATGGTTTTGCTAACCCCATAACCAAGTTTCCGGCTGGCTTCCTGCTGAAGGGTAGAGGTAGTAAAAGGTGCTGCCGGAGAGCGCTTTCCTGGTTTTACCTGAATATCCAAAACGGAATAAGTAGCTCCTACGCATTGATTCAAAAACAGCTCTGCATCTGCTCCGTTCGTAAAACGAGACCCTTCTGCTTTGAAACTGATCGATCTGTTCGAACTATCCGGAGCCGAGAAAGTAGCTTCAACCCGAAAGCTGCTTTGCGGAATAAAAGCATTGATTTCCCGCTCTCTTTCTGATATCAACCGAACCGCTACACTCTGAACACGTCCGGCACTAAGGTTGTTCTTCATGCTCATCTTACGCCAAAGGACAGGGCTTAGTTCGAACCCAACGATCCGGTCCAGGATCCGGCGGGCCTGTTGGGCATTTACCAGGTTCATATTAACCGTTCTTGGATTTTGAACGGCTTTTTGTATGGCGGGCTTGGTAATTTCATGAAAGACGATGCGTTTCGTTTGCTCCGGATCCAAACCCAGCACTTCGCAAAGATGCCAGCTGATGGCTTCGCCTTCACGGTCTTCATCCGTTGCCAGCCAAACTTCCTTGCTTTTTCTGGCCAGCTGCTGAAGCTCTTTTACTACTTTGATCTTTTCATCTGGAACAATATAGCGAGGCTTATAATTATTTTTAATGTCAATACCCATGTCGCCTTTTTCCAGGTCACGGATATGTCCATAGCAACTCTTTACCTCAAAGTCACTTCCCAATATTTTTTCTATAGTTTTTGCTTTTGCTGGCGACTCAACAATCAACAAATTCTTCGGCATAAGCTCTTTTTTCTGTTCGATTTTAATAACCTGCGAACATGCAAGTATAAGGCAAGAAGATGAAATCTAATAAAAGATGCTTTTTTCGACCGAAGCGTTGTATAGGACTATTTCAGCAGGTTAAGCATTATTTCAGTGAGTTTTGAAGCCCATTTTTCATAGGCAGTTGCCGATGGATGTAAATGATCCTGAATGGTAAGAGAAGGGTTATGACCGGCCTCTCTTGAAAGAGAGGTTATATCCATATACTGGACTTTATACTGGATGGAAACCGCTTTGTTAATATTATTGAAAACATCAATTTCGCGGGCTACCTTCTCTGCCTCTTCTTTTTTTACAAAGGGAGTTACGCTATAATCCGGTATAGAAATCACAATTACATGAGAGGCTTTATCATTGGCAAAGCGGATGGCTTTTTTTAGCAATTCCTCAAACTCCATCTTATATATCATTACATCCCCGCCACGATATTGATTATTGACTCCGATCAATAAGCTGACGAAGTCATATTTTGGCAGCAGTTTGCAACGTTTGATGCCATCTTCCAGCTCATCGGTGGTCCATCCTGTCTTGGCAATGATCTCGGGTGCAGTAACGGACAAGCCTTTTTCCCGCAGCTGACAAACAGCCTGATAGGGGAAATTTTTATTCAATTGAACACCTTCCCCGATAGTATAGGAATCACCCAGGGCCAGATACGTATAATAGGAGTGCATAGAATCTATTTTTTGTGAAAAAAGCGAAACCGGAACCAGCAGGAATGCAAATAAAATAATTCTCATAAAAAATCGATAACTGCCTTACTGCTTTTTTCATCTCTGTAAATCCTCCGGTGGCCCAGGCCTTCGCTGATCAGGAACCGGAAGTTAGGTAGTTTTTGGTCCATCAGAGGGATGACATCAGAATAGGGAGTCATGGCATCTTTCGTATCCTGCAAAAATAATACCTGTGCCTTCAGGAAAGGAGCCGCTCTTCTTATGGAGAACCAATCAGGTTTGTGGCCACCAATGTTTTCGATCAACCGGTCAAATTCCCGCCTGATACCCTTATGTAATTTCATGATCGCAAAAAACTGATCTATGGCTGTAGTGGTTTCGGTGGCAGGAGCGATCAATACTAGCCTATAGGTATTGTCATGGACTATAGATTCCAGATAGAGGGTAGTGGTCAAACCACCAAAAGAATGTGCTACGAAAGACCTTATCGGACCATAAACGGCATCGATTTGCTGTAGCATTTCCTGATATTGCAGGATGTTGATTGTTTTGCCTTCACTACGGCCATGAGCCATAGCATCGAATGCCAGCACTTCATACCCTTTATCCATTAAAGGCTGTATATAATTCTCAAAATTCAACACAGTCGATTCGAAGCCATGAACGATCAATACCTTTTTCTCAGCTCCTTTGTTCCATCGAAACCCTCTGAGCAGGTTACCCTTGTGAACTAATTCCAGATCTTCCGCTTCATCAAAAATAGGAGGTGGAGTTTTTCTGTTTCTTAGCTGCGGAGTACAAAAAAGCTGGAATGCTGCCCTGGCTGCCAGCTTTCCGGAGAAAAGAGAGATTATTGAAAACTTCAGGCGTATGCTGCCTATAGCTATCTTTTGCATTAGATTCATAAACGGAATTACATTTCTATTACGTCTGTTTGGTGCTTACCTTTAAAGCCTGCCTGAAAACTTAAAGATAGACATGGAAATCGTTATCATAGGAACGGGTAATACCGCAAGCGTATTGGGGCGCAAATTAAAGGCTGCCGGGCATAGGATCGTTCAGGTTTATGGAAGAGATTCTGCTGCTGCCAGTGAGTTGGCGTATGACCTGAACACCGAATCCACGAATTACTGGAATGTAGTGAACCGTGAGGCAGATATCTACGTCCTTGCTGTTTCGGATATTGCTATCGAAGAAGTGATTAAGGAATTGCAATTGCCTGATAAAACGATTGTACATACGGCAGCAGCTGTATCGAAAAATATATTCGAAAAGCAAGCGCTTCATTACGGCGTCTTTTATCCCTTGCAGAGCTTAAAGAAGGGTATTATTATGGATCGTGAAATACCCATTCTGATCGATGCCAGTGATGAGACGACCCTTCAGGAACTGGAAAAACTGGCCCATACCATTTCCGATACCGTATATGAAGCAGATGATGAGCAGCGCCTGAAACTTCATATGGCTGCCGTTTTCTGTAATAATTTTGTAAACCACATCTATTTCCTCATGCAGCAATACTGCCGCCGGGAAGGTCTTGACTTTACGCTACTGCAGCCTTTGATCAGGGAAACAGCAGAACGTATAGAATTTATGTCACCTGCCGAATCGCAAACGGGTCCGGCGCTGCGAAAAGACAGGCCTACGATCCAAAAGCATCTGGAATTATTAACGGACTACCCACAATTGAAGGAGATCTATCAATTGATGTCTGAAAGCATCATTCAAATGCAATCCTGATTAGGATTCTCTTTCAAATGAAAATTATGAATCATAAGGAAAACCCTGATAGTTCGGAATATAATAAGGAACCGAACCTGCTGGAAAAGTTCAATCAAATAAGGACTTTCGTTCTGGATGTAGATGGGGTACTGACGGACGGGTCCGTATTATTGCTGGAAAATGGCCTTCAGGCCAGAAAAATGAATGTTAAGGACGGGCTGGCCCTTCAAATGGCTCTAAAGAACGGTTATAAGGTTCTTATCCTTTCCGGCGGGGCCTCTGAGCCGGTCATTCATCGACTGCAGTATCTTGGTATCGAAGAAATTCATGTAGGATTGAAGGATAAACTTAAGTTCCTCGAAATTTTCATGCAGCAAAATAAATTGGATTGGTCCCAGCTCCTGTATATGGGGGATGACCTTCCTGATCTGCCGGTTTTGGAGAAAGCAGGCCTGAGTTGTTGCCCTTCTGATGCAGTAGATGAAGTACGGAATCAATGCCTTTATATTTCTCCCGTTAACGGTGGCTATGGGTGTGTGAGGGATGTAATTGAAAAGGTGCTGAAACTCCATGGCCGATGGATTTACCAGCCTGAAATATCTTCACGGTAATTATATAATATGAATCCTGTGAGAGCTTTTCTGAAATTAGTGCGGTGGCCAAACCTGGTGTTTATAGCCCTCACCCAGATCTTATTTTATTATTGCGTTTACATCCCTTTAATGGGAGTGGAGCAAACCCGGAAATTAGTCTGGATCCTTTCCGGCTCTGTGTTTATAGGAGCAGCCGGATATATCATTAACGATTATTTCGACCTGAATATTGACCAGATCAACAAACCCGATAAAAATGTATTTGGAAAGATTATTCACCGTAGATGGGCTATCATCTGGCATTTTATATTAAGCCTGTTGGGGGTGCTGGCCACCGCTTTAGCATCGGGAATGCATCACTGGTACATCATTCTAGCCAATATAGGTTGTGTGGCCTTACTCTGGTTCTATTCTACCTCGTTCAAAAGGCGTCTTTTGATTGGTAACATTGTGATCTCGCTACTGACTGCCTGGACCGTGCTGATATTATTTTTTCTATTCACCGAACCCCGTAATGCAATAGGCGCTGCTGGCACCCATACGGTAAAGTTTTTCCGGATTGCTTTTTTATACGGCGGTTTTGCTTTTATTATTACACTCATCAGAGAAGCGGTAAAGGATATGGAAGATATGGAGGGAGATGCCCGTTACGGTTGCCGCACGCTTCCCATTGTTGCCGGCATTCGCACTACCAAGGTTTATACTATGGTATGGATTGTAGTCTTGTTTGCCGCATTGGTCATAGTACAGCTTTATGTACTGCAATTCGGCTGGTGGCTGGCTGTTCTGTTTAGCTCGATATGTGTAATCGTGCCCCTGGCAATGGTTGCCTTACAATTATCCAGGGCAAAAGGCGTGCAGGACTTTGCTTCTATAAGCAGTCTGATCAAATGGGTTACGTTAACAGGAATCGTATCTATGATTTTCTTCAGGATCTATTTCTGATAAATTTTTAAGCATTAAAAAAGAGCATTATTTATGGCAGGAATTATTTTGGCGTCGCAATCTCCAAGAAGAAAGCAATTGCTGGAATGGGCGGAAGTTGAATTTGAAATTTCGGTGGTGTCTACAGAGGAAACTTACCCGTCAGGATTATTACCCCAGGAAGTGGCGGTTCATATTGCCAGGGAAAAGGCTGTTGCCGTGGCTCCTAAATTTCCGGATAAAACCATTGTGGCAGCTGATACGATAGTCGTGCTGGGATCTGAGATCATTGGTAAGCCATGGAACAGAGCTGAAGCCATAGAGACACTTTCAAAGCTGAATGGCAAACAACATGAAGTGATCACCGGCGTGGTGATCCTCAAAGGAGATAAACACATTAGTTTTTACGATCGCACAGAGGTGGTATTTCATCAGCTTCAACCCGACCAGTTGGAATCGTATGTTGATAAATATAAACCCTTCGACAAGGCGGGTGCCTATGCCATACAGGAATGGATCGGCGTGGTCGGAATCAAGAGCATCAAGGGTGATTTTTATAATGTGATGGGACTTCCTGTGAGCCGTGTAGTGCAAGCTTTGGAGCAGCTGAAATCTTTATAATGAACTGTCATGCAGTTTTCATATTGCTTTGACAGGGCATTTTACCTTGTGGAATGACAGAAAAATTGCTGCAATTCATTTGGCAGTTTCAATATTTCAATCGTTCAAATCTTACAACGGAGGGTGGAGAATCGATTGATATCATGAGTCCGGGAACGCTGAATACCAATCAGGGACCTGATTTTTTAAATGCGAGGATACGGATCGGGTCCACCATCTTGGCAGGATCCGTAGAATTGCATCTGAAAACGAAACAATGGAATGAACATTATCATTCGGAGGATCCTAATTACAATAATGTCATTTTACATGTTGTTTATCAACATGATCCGCACTTTGTACCCCAGCTACCGACACTGGAATTACAATCACGCATTTCCTATGTCTTCCTGGAGCGCTACCAGAAACTGATGGATGCACCGGCATCCATTGCCTGTTCAGGATCTATCCATCTTGTAAAAGAATTGACCTGGGTATCCTGGAAAGAGCGGCTGGTCGCCGAGCGGCTCTCCCGTAAGGCTCAGCAGGTTGATTTATACCTGAAAGCTACTACGAATCATTGGGAAGAAAGCTTCTGGTGGCTGCTGGCACGCTATTTTGGGTCCAAAGTGAACGCTGATGCATTTGAGGCCATCGCCCGTAGCGTACCGCTTTCACTGTTAGCCAGGCATAAAAATCAGATTCATCAGCTGGAAGCCTTGCTTTTAGGTCAGGCCGGAATGTTGGAGGGTACTTTTTCGGAAGGCTATTCGATATTGTTGCAAAGGGAATACCAATTTCTGAGGAAGAAGTACCAGCTGCAGCCAGTCGGAATACCGGTTCATTTCCTTCGCATGCGGCCCGGAAACTTTCCATCTCTTCGGTTGGCACAGCTGGCCATGCTGATTTCCCAATCATCTCATTTACTGTCGTACATAAAGGAATGCGGTCAATTGTCCGATATCAGAAATTTCTTTAACGTGGCTCCTAATGATTATTGGTTATATCATTACCGGCTGGACCATCCCGGGCCTTACAAACTAAAAAAATTGGGTGCTGAAATGATTGATTTATTGATCATCAATACAGTAGTTCCCATTTTATATGCCTATGGGATTTTCTTTCAGGAAGAGCGGTATTGTGCCAAGGCGATCCGCTGGCTGGAGGAAACAGATGCAGAACAAAATAACATCGTTAAAGGTTTCAAGCCCTATGTGCCTCCTGTACATACAGCTTTCGATTCGCAGGCCTTGATCGAACTGAAAACCCAGTACTGCGATCCAAAACGTTGCCTCCAATGCAGTATAGGTCATGCTATCTTTTCGGCAGAACAGTAAGCTAACTCCAGGAACCCCAGTCTATTTGAACCTCAATATCCGGATGGATACTTTGTTGAACCGGACAGGTTTTACCAGTATGTTTGAGAATATCTTTCGACCTCTGATCCAGGTTTTCCAATAATTCAGGGATATGGAACTTCAGGTTGATGCCTCCAACGCGCCGAGGATCCTGTTTCATGATCTTTTCTACTTCCACCAGGATGCCATTCAGATCAAAACCCATGGAACGGGCCTTGATACCCATAACTGTAAGCATGCAGGTTCCCAGGGAGGTTGCCATCAGATCGGTAGGTGAAAAACGCTCTCCTTTACCATTATTATCTATCGGGGCGTCGGTTTCGAATGCGGATCCGGATCGTAAATGGGTACAGGTAGTGCGCAAATCCCCTTCATAAAGAACGGTCGAGGTCATACTTTTTTGCCTAAATTTACGTTGAACACTATAACTTATTTTATCTACGTGAAAAAAGCAGTATTGTTATTTGTAATAGTAGCGACTTCCGGGTTGCTTTTCGCTCAGGATTCAACAGCAAGGACCAGTCCCACCAAAGAGGAAAAGAAAGCAGAGAAAAAACAGCGGATCAATTCCATCATTAAGCAGGAAGAAGAGGGAAACCTGGCTTATGTGAAGCAGAATGGTTTCGGTATACAGCTTCGGACCAATGGTTACGGTTTATTCTTTGAATTGGGAAAAAGAAGGTCACCCCGGTTTACGAATACCTACAGTATCGAATTGACTGAGATCAAGCACCCGAAGGAAGAGAAAATAGGCGGAGGTAATTTCTTCTCCAATCCCTATGTATACGGTAAGATCAACAATTTCTATCAGGCAAAACTGGGTTTTGGACAGCAGTACATCTTTGGCCAGAAGGGAAATAAAAATGGAGTGGCCGTAATCGGTATAGCACAGGCTGGTCTGGCTCTCGGCTTATTAAAACCTTATTATATCAACACCAGAGGTTCAGGCGGAACAGAAACAGAAATCAAATACAGCTCCCAGGACAGCATTCAGTTTCTGACCTTTGACCCCAATAATTCCGGCGCGGGGTTCACCAAGGGATGGAATGAAGTGAAAGTAAAACCGGGCGTTTTCATAAAAACAGCACTCCGTTTTGATTTTGGACGCTATAATGAATCCATTCAGGCTATCGAAGTTGGAATGAGCCTCGAAGGGTATAGTGAAAAAATATCGATCCTCGCTCCGGTTTCTACTGATAAAAATGCTTCCGGTCCCAGGCAACTATTTTTTCAGGGCCATGTCGCCTTTGTTTTTGGACGACGCAAATAGAGACCAGCCTGGTCTGAATCCGGTTTTGTCGGTTTCGATCTTTATCTGGAACTTTGCCGGATTGATAGCAGCGGCACGGAAATAATCCGGATGCCCTGTCCTAACACGAGCACCCATGACAGAACTTCCTATAGCCTCGCCTTCAGTACCTACAAAAAGAAATAAGCCGGACTGGCTTCGGGTAAAGCTCCCGATCGGAGAAAGCTTTAAAAACGTCAGAAATCTTGTCGATACCCATAAACTACACACCATCTGTGAAAGTGGAAATTGCCCGAATATGGGCGAATGCTGGGGGGCGGGTACTGCCACTTTCATGATCCTTGGTAATGTATGTACCAGAAGCTGTGGATTCTGCGCGGTAGCTACTGGCAGGCCTGATGCCGTGGACTGGGATGAGCCCCAACGGGTAGCAGAGGCCATTTTCCTGATGAAAGTGAAGCATGCGGTTCTTACGTCGGTTGATCGTGATGAACTCAAGGATGGCGGTTCTATTATCTGGTACAATACCATAAAGGCAGTAAAGTCCTTGAACCCGCACACTACCCTGGAAACCCTGATCCCCGACTTTAAAGGTCAGAAGGAAAATATTCAGCGCATTATTGAAGCGGCTCCCGAGGTTGTATCTCACAATATCGAAACCGTGGAGCGATTAACTCGCCAGGTCCGGATCCAGGCCAAGTACTGGAGAAGCATGGAGGTAATCAAAACACTGAAAGAAGGCGGCATGCGTACGAAAAGCGGTATCATGCTGGGTCTTGGTGAAGAAAAGGAAGAAGTGATTCAAACTCTGAAGGACCTTGCAGGTGCCGGTTGTGATGTGGTTACTATCGGTCAGTACCTGCAGCCTACGAGAAAGCATTTGCCGGTACACCGTTTTGTCCATCCGGATGAATTTGCAGAATACCGTGAAATTGGGTACGAACTGGGTCTGGATTATGTGGAAAGCGGCCCGCTCGTACGCTCTTCTTATCATAGTGAACGCCATGTACTGGCAGGTACGGGGAGAAAAGAATGGGAAAATAGCAGATTGGTTGCCAATAGTTAAACCGATTTATTATTTTTAAGGGGTGTGCTCACTCCGGACCAGACTGCTGTTTGTATTTCTGCTACAGTTCATTACACTGACCTGTTGTTTTTCACAATACATCTTAAACGGTTCTGCACAACAAGTATCGTGTAATTGCTATACGCTTACCAACGCTGTCATGAATCAAAGTGGCAGTGTCTGGAACAGGAATAAGATCAGCCTGGATCAGCCATTCGATTTTTGGTTCAATGTATTCCTGGGCTGTGGTGATAATCCCGGAGCAGATGGTATTGTATTCATATTGCAGCCTATCAGCACCAGTGTTGGGACTACCGGTGAAGGTATGGGCTTCGACGGCGTAGCGCCATCTATTGGCATTCCGCTGGATACGTATCAGAATATCAACCGATTGGATCCTTCCTACGATCATATAAGTATTCAATCCAATGGATATATCAGCCATGATAAAGACCTGGCTGGACCGGTTTCCATATCTCCCACCTCATTTAATGTAGAGGATTGTCAATGGCATAAGCTTCGCGTAACCTGGGACCCTGCCACGCAATGGCTGAGGGCTTATTTTGATGAGTCGCTTCGCGTGGAAGTTCAGATCAATCTGGTCGGTACCATCTTCAATGGTGATCCAAATGTGTATTGGGGTTTTACCGGAGGAACGGGAGGGCAGGTGAATCTTCAGCAATTTTGTACGGCATTGGATCCGATCTATACCACCGATATAACCAACAATGTTGCCTGCCCGGGCAAAACGATCAATTTTAGCAATACCTCCGAATCGTTTGCTCCCATCATCGGTTACCATTGGGATTTCGGTGACGGTTCCAACAGCGATGCTATGATACCCCCTCCGCATAATTATGTAAACGAAGGAGAATATAAGGTATCCTTGCAGATCAAGGGACTGGACGGTTGTGAAAATGATACCTTCCATATCATAACAGTGGGCTCCATACCAAATGCACAATTTTCAGTTTCCGATACCTGCTTTGGCTTTGCCCCGGTTATAAAACCGCTTACAGCTGGGTACGGACTTGCTTACGAATGGAGGGTGGATGGAAGCCTGGCCTCTGTTATGGAGAAGCCTTCTTTCGCAAACTTGGCATCAGGACCACATTTGATTCAGATGACAGCATCCTCTGTAAGCAATTGTGGACCCCCTTCAACGGCATCCCAGACAGTTTTCATCAAGCCCCTGCCAGAGGTGGACGCCCTGGTTACAGATGGTTGTACAAATAGTCCTGTTCTTTTTACAGGAAGACAACTGGATACAAAAACAACTATTGCCAGGTGGAACTGGACCGTTAGCGATAATACCGGTCTTTTGGGTCAGAACCAATCCCATACTTTCGCTAAGCCGGGCGAATACGCTTATCAGCTTTCGGCAGAAGCTACCAATGGATGCCAATCTCAAAAATTTGCAAGCACACTTTTTATAAATGAGGCAATTGCGCTGGCAGGCAATGATACAGCGGTGATTATGGATAAGCCTTTTCAGCTGAGCGGGAATGGAAATGGCAGTTTCGACTGGTTTCCTGCAAGCGGACTTTCAGATCCTCATATAAAAGATCCTGTAACGGTTTTATCGGCTGACCGGCAATATGTTTTAACGGTGCGCACGGCGGAGGGATGCCAGGCAAAAGATTCCATACTTATAAAAGTATACAAAGGTCCTTATGTGTACGTACCCAATGCTTTCACACCGAATGGTGATGGAAAGAACGATTGGTTGAAACCGGTTTACGTAGGTATCAGGAAGCTCGATTTCTTCCGGATTTTTAACCGGTGGGGCAACCTTGTCTTTTCTACAGAAGATATGGGACGCGGCTGGAACGGAATGGAAAAGGGTAAGACACTGGCTAATGAAACCTATATCTATGCCATTCAGGTAACGGATAACACGGATCGTAAAGTTCTGTATAAAGGCAGCTTAACCATTTTAAAATGAAACGATTCAGTATGCTGTCAATGATTTTATTGACAGGCTTTTTGAGCACAGCGCAAAAAGATATTCAGTGGAAAAACATGGATGGTCTTTACGGCCCCCTGCCAGCTTCGGTTCATGTGTACTTTACCGATAGTCCGCTGGATACGGGGAAGTTCAGGGCTTTCTATGTGGTAGCGGACCTTAAAGACAAGAAGCTGGATTTTTCCGTGGATACGACATGGAAAAGGAGATTGACCCCCAATGCATTTTTCACTAAGAATGACAGCCCGCTCCTGGTTGTGAATGGGACTTTCTTCTCTTTTGAATCCAACCTGAATTTAAATATGGTCGTTAAAGACGGAAGATTGGTAAGTTTTAATCAGCAATCCATACCAGGTAGAAAAACGGATACATTAACGTTCCGACATTCTTTTA
>DATAHC010000156.1:0-14971 GCA_036263415.1 Flavisolibacter sp. | reverse complement strand
GATCAAAAATGCTACTGTGTGTGGATTGAGCAGAGCCGTGCAGAAGGATATAGAAGTAGCTGCCCAGGCTTTGAAATATGCAAAGCGACCGCGTATTCATACCGGTATCGGTACTTCGGATTTTCATATAAAAAGTAAGTTCAATTCCACCCAGGACGATATTCTGGAGCGGGCTGTGCAATGCGTTAAATGGGCGCGCAACTTTACCGATGATGTAGAGTTCTATGCAGAAGATGCCGGCCGCACCGACAATGAATACCTGGCCCGGGTGATTGAGGCTGTTATAAAGGCCGGAGCTACAACGGTCAATATTCCCGATACCACGGGTTATTGCCTGCCACAGCAGTATGGCGAGAAGATCGCATTTCTTGTCAATCATGTTTCTAACATCGATAAGGCCATTATCTCCTGTCATTGTCATAATGACCTGGGATTGGCTACCGCCAACGCTATTGCCGGTGTGATGAGCGGCGCCAGGCAAATCGAATGTACGATCAACGGACTTGGTGAGCGGGCCGGCAACACCTCACTGGAAGAAGTGGTGATGATCCTCAAGCAACACAAAGACCTGGGATTATATACTGGCATTAATGCCAAACAGCTGAACCCCCTCAGTCGTATGGTAGCCGATACCATGCGCATGCCGGTGCAGCCGAATAAGGCCATTGTAGGTGCCAATGCTTTTTCGCATTCATCTGGTATTCATCAGGATGGCTTTTTGAAAGATGCACAAACCTATGAAATCATTAACCCGGAAGAAGTAGGAGCTGAACAAAGCAAAATTGTGCTGACGGCCAGAAGCGGCCGCAGTGCATTGGCTTATCGCTTCCAGAAAATGGGTTATCAGTTCACCAGAAATGATATCGACCTTTTATATGCTGATTTTCTGAAGGTTGCCGATGCCAAGAAAGAAGTGAAAGAAGAAGACCTGTCTGAATTAGCCGGTCAGTATCAACCGGAAACAGCCATTGTTGCATAAGATTATGGGTAAAACATTATTTGAGAAGATCTGGGATAAGCATGTGGTTCGCTCCATCGAGGACGGCCCGTCGGTACTGTATATCGATAAGCATTTCATTCATGAGGTTACCAGTCCGCAGGCCTTTGCCGGCATTGAAAAGCGAAGTTTAAAAGTAGCCCGTCCCAAGAAGGTTGTTGCTACAGCTGACCATAACGTGCCCACCCTGAACCAGCATCTACCAATCAGGGACCAGCTATCGAGACTTCAGGTCAATCAACTGATCGAGAACTGTAAAAATCATGATATCGAATTGTATGGCCTGGGACATCCGTACCAGGGAATAGTACATGTGATCGGCCCTGAGCTAGGAATAACGCAGCCCGGAATGACTATTGTTTGCGGGGACAGCCATACTTCTACTCACGGTGCCTTCGGTTCCATTGCTTTTGGAATCGGTACCAGCGAGGTGGAAATGGTATTTGCCTCACAATGTCTGCTGCAAAGCATGCCGCGGCTGATGCGTATCACCATCGATGGAACTTTAAACAAAGGAGTGGTCTCCAAAGACATCATCCTCTATATCATTTCACAGATCTCCTCCAGCGGCGCTACCGGCTACTTTGTAGAATTTGCTGGGACGGCGATCCGCTCTCTTTCGATGGAGGCGCGGA
Organism: Flavisolibacter sp.; assembly: GCA_036263415.1. Taxonomy (GTDB): domain Bacteria; phylum Bacteroidota; class Bacteroidia; order Chitinophagales; family Chitinophagaceae; genus Flavisolibacter. The sequence goes on along the minus strand of DATAHC010000156.1, from coordinate 13,339 downwards.
TGACTATTTGCAATATGAGCATTGAAATGGGCGCCCGCGGCGGAATGATCGCACCCGACGAGATCACCTTTGATTACCTGAAAGGAAGACCTTTTGCTCCGCAAGGTGCAGCATGGGATAAGGCTGTTGCTTACTGGAAGACATTATATTCCGATGCAGATGCCCGGTTTGACAAAGAAATACATATCAAGGCTGAAGCTATTGAACCGTGGATCACTTACGGAACGAATCCGGGATTAGGGATTGCCATCAACAGCCTGATCCCGACAACCGAGATGCTGCCGGAAGGAGAGAAGAAGAACATGATAAAGGCCCTTCAATACATGGGACTGGAAGAAGGCAAGCCTTTGAAGGGCATGCCTGTACAGCATGTATTTATTGGCAGCTGTACCAACTCTAGGATCGAGGACTTACGACTGGTTGCCAGCATTGTAAAAGGCAGGCAAAAGAATGAGCATGTCAAGGTAATGATCGTACCAGGCTCACAACAGGTTGCTGCCCAGGCACAAGCCGAAGGGTTGAACCAGATCTTTGAAGCAGCCGGCTTTGAAATAAGACAAGCAGGATGCAGTGCCTGTTTAGGAATGAATGAAGATAAAATACCGGCCGGCGAATATTGCATCTCTACCAGCAACAGAAATTTTGAAGGCAGGCAGGGTGCCGGCGCCCGAACCTTACTGGCGAGCCCACTAACAGCGGCCGCTGCGGCTATTACCGGTGTTGTAACTGATGTACGAGAATTTTTAAGTTGATCTATGAGAGCATTGACCATTATACACGACAGTTTTGTTCCTTTTCCCCTGGAAAATATCGATACCGATCAGATCATTCCGGCAAGGTTTCTAAAAGCCACTACAAGGGATGGCTTTGGTAAGAACCTGTTCCGTGACTGGCGGTATGAGAACGATGATGAAAATCGTCCCAAACCTGATTTTATATTGAACAATCCCACCTATACAGGAGAAATACTGGTAGCAGGGAAAAACTTCGGTTGTGGCTCCTCACGCGAACACGCCGCCTGGTCGATCCTGGATTATGGATTCCGCGTTGTAGTATCGAGCTTCTTTGCCGATATTTTCAAGAACAACGCCTTGAATAACGGGGTGCTGCCTGTACAGGTCAGTGAATCTTTTCTGCAACGGATCTTTGATCAGCCAAATGGCTCTACGCTTACGGTTGACCTGGATGCACAGTCCATTATCATTGACGGCACAAGAGAGCGTGAGCGCTTTGATATCAATAATTATAAGAAAACATGCTTACTCAACGGCTATGATGATATCGATTATCTGATCAGCATTCAAAAAGACATAGAAGCATTTGAGCAAAAAACGGAAATGTACCCCTTATGATGAAGAGCATTACAGTAATATTAGGAGATGGAATCGGGCCGGAAGTAACGCAGCAATCGCTCAAAGTGCTGAATGCGATCGGAGAACAGTTCCTTCACGAGTTCCACTATAGCTATGCCCTAATGGGTGCAGATGCTATTGATAAAACAGGCAGCCCGTTGCCAGATGAAACCCTTGAAACCTGTCTGGAAAGCGATGCCATCTTATTTGGCGCCATTGGGCATCCCAAATATGACAATGATCCTACGGCAAAAGTGCGGCCTGAGCAGGGGCTGCTTAAGCTGCGCAAAGAGCTTCAGCTGTATGCCAATATCAGGCCGGTAGCAACCTATGAATCCCTGCATCATTTGTCGCCTTTGAAGCCCCAGCAGCTGGAGCATGTGGATTTTGTGGTTTACCGGGAATTAACTGGAGGGATCTATTTCGGAAAGAAGGAAGTAGATGCCGATTATACAGCCGCTTCTGATCTGTGTTCCTATACAAGGAATGAGATCGAGCGCATTACCCACCTCGCTTTTAAAGCAGCGCAGAACAGAAGAAAAAAACTAACCCTGGTAGATAAGGCCAATGTACTAGAGACCTCCCGTTTATGGCGCAAAATCGTACAGGAGATTTCACTTAATTATGCCGATGTGAGCGTTGATTATATGTTTGTTGATAATGCCGCTATGCAGATCATTGTCAATCCAAAACAATTTGATGTGATCCTGACAGAGAATATGTTTGGTGATATTATCAGCGATGAAGCCAGTGTAATCAGCGGTTCGCTGGGTATGTTGCCTTCCGCTTCCATTGGCGTCAGTACGGCTTTGTTCGAGCCGATCCATGGATCCTATCCTCAGGCCGCAGGAAAAGATATTGCTAACCCTACCGGCTCGATCCTGTCCGCAGCCATGATGCTGGAATATTTCAATATGCAGGAAGAGGCCCGGTTGGTGCGTGAGGCCGTTGCGTGGACATTGAATACGCGTTTTGTAACAAAAGATATCGACCCTATCAATTACTACTTCACGTCAACGATCGGAGATCTGGTCAGTGATTATATAACGAATAGAATTCCTTCTGATATCAACCAGTTGAATATCGAATTGCGTAAGTCAACCTTGATCTGAGAAAGAACGCTTGTCTATAGAATAGCCGCCTAATGCGGAATGTTGCCCATGGGCAATAGCTATAATTTGTATCCATTCAAATCTTTAGATAAGCTATGTACTATAACGATCAGACCATCATTTACTGGCAGGGCGAATTTGTAAAAGCGCTGGAAGCAAAGGCTAATCTGTACGATCAATCATTGCATTATGGATATGCCGTTTTTGAAGGCATCCGAGCCTATGAAACGGCTGATGGCATCAGTATATTCAAGGCGCAGGAGCATTATGACCGTTTGGAATATTCCGCCCATGCTATTGGAATGCCCTTTCCCTTCAAAACCGGCGAACTGATCGATCTGACTTATCAATTGCTAGAGAAAAATAAGTTTCGTAACGCTTACATACGCCCCCTGGTAAGCTGTCCTCCGAACATGTCACTTACAAAAGGAAAGAGCGCGCAGCTCCTGATCGCTGCCTGGGAATGGGAAGCTTATTTAGGTGCGAAGCTGTTGCGCCTGAAGACATCTGCCTATAGGAGAATTACACCCGCCTGCTTCCAGGTGGCTGCGAAAGTATCCGGGCACTATGTCAATTCCATACTGGCAACGCAGGAAGCAAAGGATGCCGGCTATGATGAAGCGCTGTTATTGGATGTTGATGGTTTTGTAGCGGAAGGTCCGGGCTCTAATTTTTTTATACAGAAAGACCAGGTGTTATATACTCCTCAGCTAGGAAGCATTCTTCCAGGCATAACCAGGGCCACGCTCCTGGAAATCAGTAAAGACCTCGGGATTAAAGTAGTGGAAAAGAAATTACCTCCCGAAGAAGTGGCAGCAGCAGACAGTGCCTTTTTATGTGGCACGGCCGCTGAAGTGATTGGTGTGGAATCCTTAGATGGCAACCGGTTTCCGCTGCCATGGTCAGCATCGCTTGGGGCGGTACTTCAAAAAGCCTATAAAAAGAAAGTACTCAATAAAGAATATAGATCAATCGGAAGTCTGGCATGAATGAATTGAATAAATACAGTAAGACGCTCACACAGGATGATACGCAGCCGGCGGCGCAGGCCATGCTCTATGGTATTGGCTTAACTGATGCAGATCTTAAGAAAGCGCAGGTGGGCATTGTAAGTATGGGCTATGATGGCAATACCTGCAATATGCATTTAAATGATCTTGCCAAGCTTGTTAAGCAGGGTGTTTGGGATCAGGATCTTGTAGGCCTCATTTTCAATACCATTGGGGTGAGTGATGGTATGAGTAACGGAACGGACGGCATGCGTTATTCGCTGGTCAGCCGCGATATCATTGCCGATTCCATTGAGGCGGTTTGCGGCGCGCAGTATTATGATGGAATCATCGCCCTGCCGGGATGCGACAAGAATATGCCGGGTTCCATAATGGCTATGGGCAGACTTAACCGCCCTTCTATAATGGTGTATGGGGGAACCATAGCGCCAGGTCATCATAAAGGGCAGGACCTGAATATCGTTTCAGCATTTGAAGCATTGGGTCAGAAACTGGCCGGTACTATTTCTGAAGAGGACTTCAGAAGTGTCATTAAAGCCTCTTGCCCGGGCGCCGGTGCCTGTGGCGGCATGTATACAGCCAATACCATGGCAGCGGCTATAGAAGCCCTTGGAATGAGTTTGCCATTTTCTTCTTCCAATCCGGCTATCAGCGATGAGAAGAAAAGAGAATGCATTGAAGCCGGGAAAGCGATTCGCCTGCTGCTTGAGAAGGATATTAAGCCATCCGATATCATGACGCGTGAGGCATTTGAAAATGCCATTACGGTGATCATGGCTCTCGGCGGCTCTACCAATGCCGTTCTGCACCTGATAGCCATGGCGAAAAGTGTTGATGTGTCTTTATCTCAGGATGACTTTCAAATGATCTCCAATAAAGTTCCAGTACTGGCAGACTTCAAGCCAAGCGGTAAGTACCTCATGCAGGATCTTCATCAACATGGTGGTGTGCCAGCTGTAATGAAGTACCTGTTGCAAAAAGGCTATCTCCATGGTCATTGTCTCACCGTTACCGGCAAAACGCTGGCAGAGAATTTAGCAGCTGTACCGGATCTGGATTTTGATGCCCAGCAAATCATTCTTCCTGTTGAACATGCTTTGAAGCCAACGGGTCATCTGCAGATCTTATATGGTAATCTCGCCGAGGGCGGTGGTGTAGCCAAGATCAGTGGCAAAGAAGGGGAGCGCTTTGAAGGGCCCGCCCGCGTTTTTGACGGGGAGTTTGAACTGATTGCCGGAATTCAATACGGAAAGGTGCAACCCGGCGATGTAGTAGTCATTCGTTATGTAGGTCCTAAAGGCGGTCCGGGTATGCCGGAGATGCTGAAACCCACTTCTGCCATCATCGGTGCCGGCTTGGGTAAATCTGTGGCATTGATTACCGACGGCCGCTTTAGCGGAGGCACCCATGGCTTTGTGGTAGGACACATTACTCCAGAAGCATTTGATGGGGGAACTATAGCCCTGGTAAAGGATGGTGATGTGATTGAGCTCGATGCTCAAAAGAATACAATTACGGTTAAAATTACGGAGGCTGAGCTGGCTGAACGAAAAGCGCTTTGGCAACAGCCTCCTCTAAAAGCATCTAAAGGAATTCTTTTTAAATATGCAAAACACGTTACAACAGCCGCAAACGGATGCGTTACAGACGAAGCCTGAAATTATTTCAGGCTCAGAAGCTCTTTTACGGGCTTTTGTAGAAGAGGGAGTGGAAACCATATTTGGCTACCCTGGCGGAGCAATCATGCCTATTTATGATGCCTTATATGATTTTCAGAATCAGCTGGAACATATCCTTGTTCGCCATGAGCAGGGAGGCATTCATGCTGCTCAGGGATTTGCAAGAGCCTCCGGCCGTACGGGTGTGGTATTTGCAACGAGTGGGCCGGGAGCGACCAACCTGGTTACCGGGCTTGCTGATGCCCAGATCGACAGTACGCCGCTGGTTTGCATAACTGGACAGGTCTTTGCACATTTACTGGGAACCGATGCGTTCCAGGAAACAGACGTTATAAATATCACCACACCCGTAACCAAATGGAACTACCAAATCACGGATGCAGCAGAGATCCCATCGGTTATCGCCAAAGCTTTTTTTATTGCCGGAAGCGGAAGACCAGGACCGGTATTGATTGATATAACCAAGAACGCGCAGCTACAGAAATTTACCTTTCAGGGATATGAAAAATGTTCCTTCATCAGAAGCTATCGTCCCAAGCCATTCATCCGCAGTGAATATATACGACAGGCAGCTGATCTAATAAATTCGGCAGAACGACCTTTTATTGTATTTGGTCAGGGTGTCATATTAGGTAAAGCTGAAAAAGAATTTAAGGCATTTATTGAAAAATCAGGTATACCCGCCGCTTGGACGATCATGGGTTTAAGTGCACTGGACTCGCAACATCCTCTGAATGTGGGCATGCTGGGCATGCATGGTAATTATGCACCCAACGTTCTCACCAATGAATGTGATGTACTGATCGCGATCGGGATGCGGTTTGACGACCGGGTAACCGGCCGCCTGGATAAATATGCCAGGCAGGCAAAAGTCATTCACCTAGATATTGACCCTGCCGAAATCGATAAGAATGTAAAGACGACTGTTCCGGTATGGGGAGATTGTAAGGAAACACTTCCGATGCTCACTGAATTGATCGAGCAGAAAGTCTATCCTCAATGGATACAGAAATTCAAGTTGTTGGAGCAGGAAGAGATCGATGCCTGCATTTACAAGGAGCTGAACCCTTCCTCGGAGGAAATGACGATGGGCGAGGTTGTAAAGATCCTCAATGAACTAACGGCAGGCGAGGCCATTATCGTTACCGATGTAGGTCAGCATCAGATGGTAGCCTGCCGCTATGCGCAATTTCATCATTCTAAAAGTAATATCACTTCAGGTGGATTGGGAACGATGGGCTTTGCGCTTCCTGCAGCTATTGGTGCCAAATATGGTGCACCAAACAGAACTGTAATCGCCATCATTGGAGACGGCGGTTTTCAGATGACCATGCAGGAGTTGGGTACGATCATGCAAAATGATATTGATATAAAGATCCTGATCCTCAATAATCGTTTCCTGGGGATGGTGCGTCAGTGGCAGGAACTATTCCATAGCTAGCGGTATTCGTTCGTGGATATACAGAGTCCGGACTTTGTACAGGTTGCCAAGGCATACAGGATCGAAGGACGAAGCATTGACCGTAGAAATCAACTAAGAGATGCCTTGAAGGAAATGATCGATCATAAAGGATCATACTTACTGGAAGTAATGGTAGGCAAAGAAAATAATGTGTTTCCCATGGTTGAAGCGGGCACCAGCGTATCAGAGATCCGGTTAAAATAATATTACATGAAACAAGAGTTTACTATAACGGTGTATACGGAAAATCAGATTGGTCTTCTTAACCGGATCGCGATCATTTTCTCTCGCCGTAAAGTCAATATAGACAGCCTCAATTCTTCACCCTCTGAGATAGAGGGCATCTACCGGTTTACCCTGGTCATCAGCGAAACGGAAGATATGGTGCAGAAGATCTGCCGGCAGATCGAAAAGCAGGTGGAAGTATTGAAAGTTTATTTCAATACTTCAGACGAGATCGTATGGCAGGAACTGGCGCTGTACAAAGTATCAACGAATGAAATAGCTGAAAAGGTTCAGGTAGAGCGGCTGCTGCGACAATATGGTGCAAAGGCGGTAGTTATCCGTAAGGACTATACGGTGTTCGAAACCACAGGTCATCGTGAGGAGACAGATGCTATGATCAAGGTTCTTGAGCCTTACGGTCTTATCGAATTTGTTCGCAGTGCGCGGATCGCCATCATTAAAGCCAGTCATGGTTTTCATGAGAAACTTAAGGAATTTGAGGCATTTGCACCTGGCCCCGACCTGGTTGAAAACGAGTACCTGAATGAAAGGGAAAATGTGTTTGAGGTGTAATAACGAAACGATAGTAAAACAAACTAATTATTCAACAACAAAACGTAACAAAATGGCAAAACTCAATTTTGGAGGGGTAGAGGAAAATGTAGTAACCCGGGAAGAATTCCCATTGTCCAAAGCCCAGCAGGTTTTAAAGAACGAAGTAGTAGCTGTAATCGGCTATGGAGTTCAGGGGCCTGGTCAGGCATTGAACCAACGCGATAATGGTATTAATGTGATAGTAGGACAGCGGCGCAATTCCAAATCCTGGGATAAAGCCATCAAGGATGGCTTTGTTCCTGGCGAATCCCTTTTTGAAATTGAAGAAGCATTGGAACGCGGAACGATTATCTGTTACCTGTTGAGCGATGCTGCCCAGATCAAATTATGGCCTACTGTTCAAAAACATCTGAAGCCCGGAAAAGCACTTTACTTCTCTCATGGCTTTGGAGTAACATATAATGATCAGACCGGAATCGTTCCGCCAGCAGATGTAGATGTCTTCCTAGTTGCACCAAAAGGATCCGGAACTTCTTTACGGAGAATGTTCCTTCAGGGACGCGGTCTGAACAGCAGCTATGCCATTTTCCAGGATGCTACAGGAAGGGCATTTGAAAGGGTAGCTGCCATGGGTATTGCCATCGGAAGCGGCTATTTGTTTGAAACCAACTTCAAGAAAGAAGTATACAGCGATCTGACGGGCGAGCGGGGAACCCTTATGGGTGCCATTCAGGGAATCTTTGCAGCACAGTACGAGGTATTGCGCGCCAAAGGACATTCTCCATCAGAAGCCTTTAATGAAACTGTTGAGGAACTGACACAATCACTCATGCCGCTGGTTGCTGAAAACGGTATGGACTGGATGTATGCCAATTGCTCAACTACGGCTCAGCGCGGTGCATTGGACTGGTGGAAAAAGTTCCGTGATGCCACTTTGCCTGTATTTAAGGAACTGTATGAAAGTGTAGCGGAAGGTAAGGAAGCTGCAAAATCCATAGAAAGCAATAGTAAGCCTGACTATAGAGAGAAACTGGAAGATGAACTGGCAGAACTGCGTGACAGTGAACTGTGGCAGGCTGGCAAAACGGTAAGAAGCCTTCGTCCGGAAAACCAGCAGCCTACCTTCAAGAAGGAACCGGCTGCAGACAGACATCAGAAAGTTAAATTCTCATCCACGCTGTATCATGATTAATGCAGCGGACCATAAGATGTTGTTGAATTATCAGCTTGCCGCTGATACACTAAAGCCAGTGGTGAACAGAACACCACTGGCTTTCAGTCATACACTTTCGCGACGATACGACTGTTCTGTTTACCTGAAGCGGGAAGACCTGCAGGTAGTGCGCTCCTATAAATTGCGTGGCGCCTATAACTTGATGAGCAGCCTGCCGCCTCATAAGCTGCAGCAGGGCTTGGTTTGCGCCAGTGCAGGTAACCATGCGCAGGGCTTTGCCTATTCCTGTAAGAAGCTTAAGGTCAAGGGTGTGGTTTTTATGCCCATCATTACTCCCCAACAGAAAGTGCAGCAGACACAATTCTTCGGAGAAGAATATATAGAGATCCGGCTGGCAGGAGATACCTTCGATGATTGTGCTGTAGCTGCCAAAGCTTATACACAACAGCATGACTTAACTTTTATACCTCCGTTTGATCACTGGAAGATTATTGAAGGACAGGCAACGGTAGGCGTTGAAATACTGGAGGAACAGTCAGCGATCGATTTTTTATTCATGCCTGTTGGTGGTGGCGGTCTTAGTGCCGGTGTAGGCTCTTACTTCAAGACCTTTTCTCCGCGCACAAGGCTTATTGGCCTGGAGCCGGAAGGAGCACCCTCCATGAAAAGAGCCTTGGAAAGTGGTGCACCCGTTACACTGGACCATATTGAACGCTTTGTTGACGGGGCAGCCGTTAAACGGGTCGGCGAACTTACGTTTTCTATTTGCCGTGAGGTGCTGGATGAAATGCACCTTGTACCGGAAGGCAAAGTATGTACGACTATCCTGAAGCTTTATAATGAAGAAGCGATCGTGGTGGAACCTGCCGGTGCTTTATCCATTGCGGCACTAGATGATTATGCCCACCTCATAAAAGGGAAAAAAGTGGTCTGTATCATCAGTGGAGGCAATAATGATATCGACCGCATGCAGGAGATCAAGGAGCGGTCGCTGCAGTACGAAGGCCTCAAGCATTATTTCCTGGTTCGCTTTGCGCAACGGCCGGGAGCCTTGAAAGAGTTCGTCAATCATGTCCTGGGCCCTGATGATGATATTACCCGGTTTGAATATATGCAAAAGCATAATAAGGAAACGGGTCCGGCATTGGTCGGCATCGAATTGAAATCAAAGCAGGATTATGAAACCCTTGTCCATAATATGAAAACATTCCAGATCAATTATACCGAATTGAAAAAGGACGACAACCTATTCGGCTACCTGGTTTGATCATTCTTGAAGCAGATAGTCTTTTATGGACGCAAAATCCGGGGGAAGTGTTATACTACTTTTAGATCTTCCCATCAGTAACCGGATCGCATCCGGACGCAGTATTTCTTTGCCGAGTATCTTATCCACCTCAAACTTAACCGGGTGTGCCGTTTCGAGGAAAAGTCCCTTGCCTCCATTGGTGGCCAGAAACCTTTCCAAGGCCAGATAACCAACGGCACCATGCGGGTCCAGTATATACCCAAATTCTTTTTCAACAGCTTTCATAACCTGGATCGTTTCTTCATCCGATATACTGCAGCAGCTGAACGCCTTTTTCAATGAATCGATACTTCTATCGAACAACTGTTGAATTCGGATAAAATTACTGGGATCACCTACGTCCATAGCATTGGATAACGTATGCCGGGCCGGTTCAGGTAGATAGGTTCCTGTTTGGAGGTATCGCATCACTATGTCGTTCATATTGCAGGCTGCGATAAAATGGTTGACAGGCAGACCTGACTGCCGGGCCAACAGACCGGCACAGATATTTCCAAAGTTGCCGCTGGGTACTGAAATCACCGGAGATTCCTCTTCCGTCCATTGCTGAAGCGCATAAAAATAATAGAGCTGTTGTGGCAGCCATCGCGCTACGTTGATGGAATTGGCCGAGGTCAGCTGCAATTTTACCTTCAAGTCTTTATCAGAAAAGGCCTGTTTCACCAGCCGTTGACAGTCATCAAAATTACCTTGTATCTCCAATGCTGTAACGTTACCACCCAGGGTCGTCAGTTGAAGCTCCTGGATCTCACTCACTTTGCCGGAAGGATAAAGTATCACCACATTTACATTTTCAACTTCATGGAAGGCATCGGCAACGGCCCCCCCTGTATCTCCGGAAGTAGCCACAAGAACCGTGTATTTCTTCGTACCCTTACCTGCAAAATAACTGAGACAACGGCTCATAAAGCGCGCCCCAACATCTTTAAAGGCCAGCGTCGGGCCATGAAATAATTCAAGTGAAGCAATATTGCCGGAGACTTGTACTAATGGAAATGGAAAGTTAACCGTTTCAGCCACGATCTTTTGCAATACCGGTTCAGGTATATCCGCCCCGGCATAGGAACGCATGACATGATAGCCCAGATCTTCCCTTGACCAGGACTTGAGCGATGTAAAGAGAGCCTTCCCCAGTAACGGTACTTCTGTCGGAAAGTAGAGACCTCTATCTTCCGGCTGGCCTTCTATTACAGCCTGACGAAAGCTAACAGTAATGCGGGGATTATTGGTGCTGAAATAATTCATTGCAAATTCATATTATTCTGTTTCCAGAAGGGTGCAGCCTTTCTGATTAATAGTAGTAACATAGGTAAAGTGGGGGAGGGACAAACCGGTATAAATCGATTTCATAACCTGCTCCAACTTACTTGCAGTTTTCTGGTCACGGCTTAACATAAAAAGGGAGGGGCCAGAACCTGAAATCCCACCGCCCAAGGCACCTGCCTGCAGGCACTGCTGTTTCATTTCGGTGAATCCCGGAATCAGAATGCGGCGCACTGGCTCTATCAGTACATCTTCCAGCGAGCGCCCGATCAGGTCATAATCCGATTTCATCAAGCCAGCCACCAATCCGGCGATATTGCCCCATTGCTTTATCGCGTCTTTCAACTGTACTTCCTTTCTGAGTATCTGACGCGCGTCGGCTGTTTTTACCTCGATCTGCGGGTGTACAACAGTTATATACAGCAAGGGTGCTGGTATGGCAACAATATCCAATGGGAAAATGCTACGGATCAGAGTAATCCCTCCATAAATACCGGGTGCTACATTATCGGCATGCTTTACGCCGGAGGCTACCTTTTCACCAGACATGGCAAAACGGACCAGATCGTCTTTGGAGAAGGGATTGCCAAGGAGATGATTAGCTGCTATTACCGCTCCACTGGCGCTGGCTGCACTCGAACCTAATCCGCTGCCTGGCTTTATATACTTCCGGATTTTTATTTGAAATCCCACATCACCCGGATAATGTTGCAGAAGTTCAAGCAAAGGTGCCCCGGCTGTGTTAAGTTCTGGCTGAGTGGGCAATCCACCGTATGGATCGATCACTACTTTTCGCTCTTTCAGCAAAGTTACCTCCATAAGATCATGCGGCTCTTCCAGGCATAGACCGAGAATATCAAATCCACAAACGAGGTTGGCAATCGTAGCCGGTGATTTTACGACAACTTTTTTCATATTACTATGTTAGATCCTGGCGGCTCTTATAATATCGGCAAAGACACCTGAAGCGGTAACTTCCGCACCGGCGCCAGCACCCTTTACAACCATGGGATAATCAATATAGCGCTGGGTATAGAATAATACGATATTATCCTTTCCGTATAAATGATAAAAATCGTGAGCCGGATCAATATGCTTCAGGCCAACGGTGGCTTTACCATTTTCATAACTTGCTACAAACTTCAGTTTCTTGCCTGCTGCTACTGCTTCATCATAAAGCTGTCTGAAATGGTTTTCCTGTCGGGCCATTTCCTGATAAAAGTCGTCAACGCTTCCTTCCATACACGAAGCCGGCAAAAAGGAAGTATTGGTAATATCACTCATTTCCATTTCTTCTCCGGCTTCACGGGCAAGTATCATGATCTTACGCATCACATCCGTGCCACTGAGATCCAGCCGCGGGTCTGGTTCTGTATATCCTTCCAGTTGTGCCTGACGCACAACCTCACTGAAAGGCCTGGTACCATCATAGTGGTTGAAAACATAATTAAGGGTTCCACTCAATACGGCTTCAATCCGTGCGATACGGTCGCCGCTTCTCAACAGGTCATTCAAGGTGCCAATGATCGGTAAGCTGGCACCGACATTTGTTTCAAAAAGGAAGGATGCATTGAATTCCCTGGATCTGTTCTTCAGCTGCTGATAAACGGCAAATGAGGAAGACGCGGCAATTTTGTTGCACGCGACTACCGATATGCTTTTCAGGAATAGTTCGGCATATGTGGACGCTACCCGATCGTTGGCGGTGACATCTACGAATACCGAATTTCGGAGATTCTTTTCCTGAATGCGAAGCAGGAACTGATCAATATTCATGGTCTCACCGGCATCCAACCGCTCTTTCCAATTCCCTGGATCGATATCCTCGTCTCCGAATACCATTTTGCGGCTGTTTGCAAGCCCGGCTATGCGTACCTGTAATCCCAGGTGCTTCAGCAAATAGTCCTGTTGCTGGGCAATCTGGGCTAAAAGCTTGCTGCCTACGTTTCCGGTTCCAACTATAAAGAGATTGACTTGTTTATATGTAGTTTCAAAAAACTCTTCATGCAGGGCATTCAGTGCTTTCCGTGTATCATCTTTTGATATTACGGCAGAAATGTTTTTTTCAGATGAACCCTGAGCGATCGCACGGATATTGACTCCATTTCTTCCTAACACGCCGAACATCCTGCCACTGATGCCCTGGTGATTTTTCATATTATCTCCAACCAATGCAACAATTGCCAGGTCTTTTTCAA
>DATAHC010000155.1:0-14194 GCA_036263415.1 Flavisolibacter sp. | reverse complement strand
GAATATATAAGGAACCGTCATTTGCAGGTGCTGATGGGCAATAAGATCGTTGAGGTGCGGCAAAGCGGCATTAATAAGGGAGCTTTTATTAAAAGGATCATAGAAAGGGAAACCTATGATTTCATTTTTGCGGTCGGCGACGACCGTACCGACGAGGATATGTTCCGCATTCTGGTCAACGAGGAAAAGAGCTTTACCATCAAGGTAGGACCCGAAGCCTCTTATGCGCAATACAACCTGCATACTCCTCAGATGGTCGTGTCTTTGCTGGAAGGGATGAACATCCTTCCGGCTCCCTTACTTACTCAATAAACACCTGTACGGAGTCGGAATGGATACGTTGCCGGAGCCAGCTTTCCATGCGACGTAGTTCTGCCCTTGAGGGTGTTTTGGTAAAATGGGCCGTCAGCAGGCTGATGGTATCGGTTCGTGCTGAATCGAGCCGGAACCATACTGCTTGCGTTAATGAATAGGTTTGCAGGGTAGGATAGAGGCTCCTCAGCTCGTTTCTCAGATCCGGAAGCACCAGGTCGATTTTCTGCGGCCGGGTAGTCACACTATCCGGTTTTTCTGCTTTGAACACATCTTCAAGAATGGAAGCCTTGATCTGTGAGAGGTCAATTTCCTTTTTAGCGTCCAGACCCTGGCGGATCACCAGGTGAACACTATCCAGGCCATACAGCTTCATCCGTTTTTTCAAGGAGTCGATCACCGGCACCGGAAGGTTCTGCCCGACCAGCAGCAATTCAATGGACTTTCTCTTTCCATCCATGGTAAAATTCCGGTGGATCACCTGCGTACGATGAAAATGAAATTCTTTCTGGATATAGGCTTCAGCATTGTTTTCGAAAATACTGCGCTGTACAATGCGATAGGCCAGGTAAATACTGGGCGTAATGGTCAGAATGACAATGATCCAGATCGTACGCACCACCCGGCGTTCCTTCTCCCGGGTGGCAAATTCTTTTTTATGAAACCGCAGCTGCTTTACGATCAGAAAAGTAGCGAAACAGATCAGCAGGCTATTGATAAAAAAGAGATACAGCGCACCCAGGAAGTAGTACCACTTACCCGTAGCCAGTCCAAACCCAGCCGTGCATAAGGGAGGCATCAGCGCCGTGGCAATAGCTACTCCCGGAAATACATTTCCTTTCTGTGTCCGGGTACCCGCTACAATGCCGGCCAGTCCGCCGAATAAAGCGATAAATACATCCCAGAGCGATGGATTGGTCCTGGCAAGAAGTTCTGAATTCGCTTCATGCAGCGGCGTTACGGCAAAGTAAAGGGCGGAGGTAAGGATACTGATCACCGTGGCGATGGTCAGGTTCTTAACGCCTCTCTGAAGCAGTTCAAAGTCATTGATCCCTACTCCCAGGCCAATGCCCATGATAGGCCCCATAAGGGGTGAGATGAGCATGGCGCCGATGATCACCGCAGTCGAGTTTACATTGAGGCCGATAGAAGCGATCATGATGGCAAAAATGAGCGTCCATAAATTCGTGCCTTTGAAATGCACATCACGTTTAATATTTGCAATGATCTCCTGCTCTTCCGCTTTATCTTCCTCCAGACTGAAGCGGTCTTTTAAGAAATGCCGCAAGGCGGCCACCAGTTCTTTCATAGTTCTTTATTTTTCTTTGTAAGTCTTTTAGCCAGCCTGCCGATGGTGAGCCCCTGAACGGTTATGCTGAAAACCACGAGGATGTAGGTAATGGAAACGATCAGATCGCGGTACTCGCTTCTCGGAAGCGAGAGGGCCAGTGCCACAGAGATGCCGCCCCTCAGCCCTCCCCAGGTGAGTATGGGCAGGAGGTTCCTTTCGAACGACCGGCGGAAGGATAGCAGCAGCGTAGGAAGGAAGACGGAAATAAAGCGGGCGAGCAATACCAGCGCTATGGCAGCAAAGCCGATCCACAACACCTGCCGGGTAAAGGAAAGGACCAGCATTTCCAGTCCGATCAGGAGAAACAATAAAGCGTTCAGAATCTCATCCAGCAATTCCCAGAACTTGTTCAGATAGTCTTTCGTAATATCGGACATCGCTTCGCGCTGCCCTTTGTTGCCCGTGACAATACCGGCTGCTACCATGGCAAGCGGTCCGGAAATGTGGAGGTAACTGGCCAGGAGGTAACCACCCATAACCATGGCAATGGTGATCAGCACTTCCACCTGATAATGGTCGATGGAGCGGAGCAGGTAATAACCTGCATAGCCCAGCATCAGTCCCCAGGCAAGGCCGCCCCCGGCTTCCTTGAGAAAGGTAGCCCCGATCTGCATCGGCGACGTGTTCTCTGTTCCCACAGCAGCAATTTCCAGGAGGGTGGTGAAGACCACTACGCCCACGCCATCATTGAATAGTGATTCGCCCGTGATCTTGATTTCGAGTGAGGAGGGTATTCGTGCTTCCTTCAGGATGCCCAGTACAGCGATGGGGTCTGTTGGCGAGATCAGCGCGCCAAAGAGCAGGCAGTAAATGAAGGGAACCGAAAGTTGAAAGGCCTGAAACAGGAAATACATTCCCACACCGATGATGGCTGTAGACAGCAGGACACCTATCGTAGCATAGGCAGTAATAGATGCCAGCTCCCTGCGCAGCTTTTGAAAATCGATATGGATGGCGCCGGCGAACAAAAGAAAGCTCAGCAGAACCCGCATCAGCAGGTTTTCAAAATCAAGTGAATTCAAAACCGTAATAGGTCCTTTCAGAAGGGACGGCTGCCATTTTCCGATACCGATCAGCAGTAAAGAACATAGCAGCGAGATGAGCATGATACCGATCGTTGCCGGTAATTTTAAAAACCGGAAGTTCAGGTAACTGAAAGCAGCCGTTAAAACGATGAGCCATGTAAATACGCTATATATATCCATGCTTTAATTTTAGAGATCAGCGCAAGGTTCGGGCTGGCGGAAGATCGATCTGAAAACGGGTTCCGGTCCCTACCTGCGAGGTTACTGATATTGATCCCTTATGCAATTTTACAATACGGTCAGCCAGGGAAAGCCCTAATCCGAATCCGGATCCGGACAGGTTATCCTCCACCCTGTAAAAGGGCTGGAAGATGGTAGTGAGCTGATCTTCCGGTATACCCTTTCCTTTATCTTTTACGGAAACGGAGATCGTGTTGTCGTCGATATCCAGTACCACTGTAGCGTGGTGATCCGGCGAATATTTGCAGGCGTTCAGTACTATGTTTTTAATGGCCGTGAGCAGCAGCGCCTCATTGCCGAACACCAGGAGGCTCTCTTCTTCCTCCGGCAACCCGTTGAATTGCAGTACTACGGAATAGGTACTATTGATCTTTGCCATTTCAGCCGGGAGGCGCATCAATATCTCGTCGATGCGGACGAGGTGAATATCCAGTCCACCGGGATTTCCCGAGGCTTTGGCAAATTCAAGTAAGGTCTGCGTCAGCTGGCTCATATGGCGTACATCCTGGTAAATGCTTTCCATTACGGAACGGTAGGCCCCGGCCTCCCGTTCCCTTTGCAGGGCTACCTCCAGCTGGCTGGAGATGGAGGTGAGGGGTGTAGATAATTCGTGCGATGCATTGGATATAAAGCGCCGCTGCAGCTCAAAGCTGGACTGCAGCCGGTTCAGTAATTCATTCAGGGTAGCTGCCAGCTCGTACCATTCGTCTTTCGACGCGCCCGTATGGATCCGGCGGGTCAGGTTTTGCGCCGAGATCTCATTGACATCCGCCGTGATCTTTTTAACAGGGCGCAGCAAGCCGGATGAAAATACATAGCCGGTGCCTAATACCAGTGCCGTACCGGCCCAGAAGCAGATCAGCAGGATCGTTCTCAGCGTTTGCAGGCTGCTTTTCCCTTCCACATCCACGGCAGCTGAAACCACTACGAAGCTGGCATTCCTGGTGGCATAGTAATAAGCTGCCGCCTCCCGTCCGCCGACCGTGAAATAGGAAAAGCCTTTGTGTCGGGTTTCGTCCAGCATACCAGCGCTTATGGTAAGCGCATCATTCGGATCATCGCTATAATAATAGATGCGCTGGTTCCGGTCATTATAAGCCTGAACCACTTTGTCTTTAAGGGATAGCGTGGTGAGCGAATCGATCTGGCGCACGAGGTCACGGTCAAAAATCTCTTTTTGCGCCAGCAGCCGGCCGGTAGTAATAGAACGGTTGGTGAGCCGGCTTTTGATCGCCTCTCTCCTGGCCGAATAGGAAAAATAGTATACACTGACGCAAACCAGTCCCAGGAGGATCATGACCAGTAAGGTGAACAGGAAGGTTATGCGTAGTCTGACGGGCATGCTTATCCATTTTCTTTGATGATATAACCCGTGCCGATATGTGTCTGGATCAGCTTCTGCTGAAAGGGCTTGTCCACCTTGTTGCGCAGGTAGTTGATATACACGTCGATCACATTGGTATTGGTATCGAAATCGATATCCCAGACATTCATGGCAATGTCGGCCCTTGATACCACCCGGTTCTTATTCCGGAGCAGGTATTCGAGCAGTTGAAATTCCTTGGCCGTCAGCTGGATCGTTTGTTCGTCCCGTTTCACTTCCCTCGTATCCAGGTTCAATACTAGATCGGCCGCTTGTAGTGTGGTACCGGTCGGCAGATTGATATCGCTGGTGCGCCGCAGCAGTACCCGGATCTTCATCATCAGCTCCCGGAATTCAAAAGGCTTGATCAGGTAATCGTCGGCGCCGGCATCATAGCCCTCGATCTTGTCGCTTAAAGAGCTAAGCGCCGTAAGCATGATCACCGGTATTTGCGTATTCCGGTTCCGGATCATTTTACACAGCTCATACCCATTGATGCCGGGAAGGTTAATGTCTAAAACGATGAGCTGAAAGGGTTGCGCTTCAAACAGTTTCCAGGCAATCGTACCATCGTACGCGACCGTTACCTCAAAGCCGTTCTCGCTCAGGCCCAGCTTCAGCGTATCGGCAATTTTCTGTTCATCTTCAACCAAAAGGATTCTGCGTTCTTCCATGCAATGCTAAATTACTGGTGAAGGATAGAATTTGAAGCCATATTCAGGAGATCGGATAATTCTAATCTCTTTTTAATTCCTTCTTAATGCCAGCTTAAGAAGGGGGGAATAGATTTGAATCTGAAAATACGGATATGGCTCATTCTTTCCAGCATATAATTGTTCCGGTGGATCTCACCATCAACACGGAGGTCGCCATCAGGAAGGCCATTGAGTTATCCGATACCGGCACTACGATCCATTTATTACATGTTCAGCAGTACAAGGGAGCCCTGCTTAGCCTGCGGGCCTATGCCCATCTGATGAAATCAGATCATGCGACGAGCGCAGACCGGATACATGAAAAGCTGCTTCAATGGAAAGAAGCCATACTGGAGGAGTGGACGCATCTTTCCGTCTGCATCTGGATCCGTCCGGAAGCGGATGTTCAGCGGGCCATAGAAAACCTGTCCTTACGGCTTCAGGCCGATATGATCGTTATTGGTAAGAATTCACACCATTCCTGGATGCCTTTCCTGAATACCGTGATACCCAGCCGTATGGTACGAAAAACGGGCATACCGGTGCTGACGGTAAAGCCTGGAGCCTTTCATCATAAGACAAGGACTGTCGTCATTCCTATCAGCAGCAGCGCTACCCGGCATAAAATGGAAGCCATGGTAACACTATGTAAAAAGTTTCAGGTCACCGTGCACCTGGTCACCTTTATGAATGAGGATAACAAGCCTCTCGACTTTCAGGCCTCCGCCCTTTTGCAGATGTTCCAGTGGCTCCAGACCTCGTTGCACTGCCCTGTGGAATACGCCGTGCTTCACGGATCCAACAAGGCCCGGGCCATTTTGAAGTATGCTTATAAGATACATGCGGACCTTCTACTGGTGCATCCGGAAACGGAAACCCGGGTAGACTGGATGCACCGCCATATTTCCGATCTGTTGCCTCCAACTTCCAAAGTGCAGGTGCTTGCCATACAACCTGCTTCTTCCTTAAACTAAAAAAACACAACTATGAAACAGAAACTTATGATTGCCTTCCTGTTTGCCAGCATCACCCAGGCGCAGGCGCAAAGCATCGAGCAGGGGAAAAAGCAATTGTATTACGAGCGGTATAACAGTGCCGAACAAACTTTTCATACGGTCCTGAGCCGGCAACCTGAGAATGCGGAAGCATGGTGGGGACTGACAGAGGCTTATATATTGCAGGACCAGGTGTCAAAGGCTTCCGATACCCTTCTGCACGCCCCGGCTGCTGTGCAGCATGAGCCATGGTTCAAAGTAGCGCAGGGTACCTTGCTGTTGCAGCAGAACAAGGCCCAGGCAGCCGCTCCTTATTTCGATCAGGCTATTGAGGATACAAAGGGAAAGGATGCCGCATTACTGGCCGCTGTTGCAGATGCACACACCCAGGCTGAAGCCGGTAATGCCAACGAAGCCATAACCCTGTTGAATAGAGCCTTGCAAAGAGACCGCAAGAATCCGGCATTATACGTGGCCCTTGGAGATGCTTACCGGAAGGCATTGAATAGCAGCGAAGCCTATAAGGCTTATCAGCAGGCGCTGGCTGCGGATGGGAACTACGCCGCCGCCAATCACCGGATGGGGGAGATCTTCTTAACGCAAAAGAACCCTTCGCTGTATCTGGATTATTTCCGGAAAGCCGCGGCTTCCGATCCTGATTATGCGCCTTCGCTTTATAAACTGTATGCGTATGAATTCTATCATGATCCTGCGAAGGCCATGGCCTATTATAAAGATTATGCAGCCAAATCGGATCATACGCTTCAGCATGAATATGACCTGGTGGACCTCATGTACCTGACAAAGCAGTACGATCAGGCCATTCAAAAGGCCAATACCCTTCTTCAGAACCAGGGTGCAGAAGCTAAGCCCCGCCTTTATAAACTGATCGGTTATAGTTATGCAGAAAAGAAGGATACTGCCAGCGCCATTGCGCAAATGCAACAGTACTTTGCCAAAGAAGCCGACAGTAATCTTATTGCTAAAGACTATATCATCATGGGAAGCTTTTATGAATCGTTACCGGGCCAGGATTCACTGGCTGCCGTATACCTGACCAAAGGCGTTAAACTGGAAACCGATTCGGCAGCCTTGTACGGTTATTATAAAAAGCTGGCGGATCTTGCTAAAGACCGTAAGGATTATGCAGCGCAGGCCAGCTGGCTGGGGAAATACTACGCAGGCAATGAAAAAGCTACGAATCTCGATCTGTTCAACTGGGGATTGGCACATTATCGTGCTGAGGAATATGTGCAGGCCGATACCGTATTCGGAACCTATATCCATAAATATCCTGATCAGGCCTTTGGCTATTA
Source organism: Flavisolibacter sp. (assembly GCA_036263415.1). GTDB lineage: Bacteria > Bacteroidota > Bacteroidia > Chitinophagales > Chitinophagaceae > Flavisolibacter. The sequence goes on along the minus strand of DATAHC010000155.1, from coordinate 6,897 downwards.
CTGGCAGGCAAAAAGTAAAGCGCTTGCGGATAAGGATATGGAAGCCGGACTGGCCGTACCCGCTTATCAAAAACTTATAGAAGTGCTGCAAAAGGATACTGCGGATGCCAACTATAAGAAATGGATGGTGGAAGCGTATGGATACCTGGCTGCCTATGAAGTAAATACCCAAAAGGATTATGCTGAGGCAGTGGATTATTTTGAAAAGGTACTGGCCATTGATCCGGAAAATGAAAGCGCTAAAAAATATATCGGTATCCTGGAAAAAGATATTGCAGAAAAGGGTAGTAAGTAGGTTTCATAGCAGTTTTTTTGAGTTAGGATTGGTTCCATGAGGCCCCCTGTTGCAGCAGGGGGCTTTTTAACACGGCCCTTGTACCTTTACGGATTGGAAGAATTAAATGAATAAAGGCTATGGCAACGAGACCTGAATTGATCGTACTGGATGTTTATGAAACCCTGCTGGATATGAGCGATGTGGAACGAAAAGTAAACAGCCTTATGGACAATAGAAAAGGCTACCTGATCTGGTTTGAACTTTTCATGCAATATTGCTTTGTTGATAACTGTACCGTGCAGTTCAACGATTTCAATTCCATTGCCAAAGCCACACTTCAGATGGCCGGCCGCATGCTGGACCGCACTATCAGTGAAGCGCAAACCGAAAGTGTGCTGGAATTATTACGTCAGCTTCCGGTTCAGGAAGAGGTACCTGAGGGATTGTCCAAGCTGCATATGCATGGATTTCAGCTCGCTGCTTTGACAAATGCTCCATTGAGCATGGTCATGGACCGGATGGAACCCAGCGGACTGGTTTCCTATTTCGAAAAAGTGCTCAGCTCCGAGCCGGTGAAAAAGTATAAGCCCTGCATCGAGGTCTATCAATGGGCAGCCGCGCAATTCCATTTACCGGTTGAAGCTATTTTGCTGGTTTCTTCGCATGGCTGGGACATAGCCGGCGCTGCCAATGCAGGGATGCAAACGGCCTACCTGGATCAGCGGAAAGGGGAATTGTATCCGCTTGGGCCTTCTCCTCAGTATACCTGTAAAACTTTGGCAGCATTGGCTGATCAGCTCGGTACTGCTGTTGCCAGCAATCGTGAAATCTAATAGGATTTTAATGGTATCCCTCCCCAACCGGAACCAAAGGCCCTTAGCTTTGCCTTCCGCATCCGGAACGCCAATTTATTCTTTCAACTATTTACAATGACCAGGATCATTTCTATCTTATTGGTAGAGGACGATGACCTCGATATTATGGACATCCGCCGTTCTCTGGACAAGCTGAATCTTTTATATAAGCTGACGATAGCCCGAAACGGTGAGGAAGCTATCCGCCTGCTCGAAGGCCATGGTGCGGAACCCCTGGACGGATTACCCGATTTTGTGCTCATCGATATCAATATGCCCCGTATGAACGGCCTGGAACTGCTGGCAAGAATCCGGGAATCCGATTCCTGGCGCACCCTGAAATGTTTTATTATAACGACCTCGGATGAGAGAATAGACCGGCTGGAAGCCAGTCGTCTGAATATATCCGGCTTTATCGTTAAACCCTTCAAGATCAACAATCCCTCCTCCATCGATTCCTTTAACCTGATGATCGATCTGATCAACATGAAGGCCGCTGTAAACTGAAGGGTCGCCTGGGTACTACTTTTATCAGGATCTATCCCAGGTGAGGAACATGGTGATGAATCATTTTTAGGGTTCTTTCCAGACTGCTATTACGGATTACTGATCACTCCGAATTTTTTATTTCGGGTGTCCAGCACTACTATTGAATGAAGAAAGAGCCGGTTGCCAATTAATCCGCCGATACCCATCTTCATCATGCGGCTCAGCTGCGTATCACTTACGCCTTCCATAAAGCTGGCCTGTTTTAAGGGTAGAACCTTCCCGGCCATCAGCACGCTGTCGGATATGGAATAGGTATTCGAGATGAGGGTACGGTCCCAGGATTTTACGGGGTAGCGGGTGACACTGGAATCCGTACGCTGAAATGATTCACAGGTCTTTTTATCGGTAAGCAGCTCATAGGCACTGGCGCCTGTATCAAAATAGAGCATGCTTTTCCTGCCGTTGATTACAGCCGGTAAGATCACATTGCGCTGCACATAGATGAAATCGGAAAGTTGCGTGAGGCCGGCATAGGCCTGGGGCAGTTCCGGGGCCAGCACAATCTTCCGGTGTATATAATCCAGGACGGCCACACGGGCATCGATCAGATCGGCCCCTATGGTGCCAATGATGATCTTATCGTTGCTGCTCCAGTCAATTCCCCGATCACCGTCCCTAAGCAGGGAGATCTCCTGCGCTGTAACCGGCATATTGCTAATCTGAAAGTGGTATGCTTTTAAAACCGATGCTGAATCCGGAATGGTAAGCGCTTTTGGATACCGCGCCTTTACAGATGTCAGCTTATTCTTATAGAAGTGCGTGGTGGGTGCCCCCAGGTCGAACTGCATATAGAACTGCCGCGGGCAATGGGGTAATCGTACGGGTAACAGGAGGGCCGCCTGGGGAACGATATGCCGGTCTATGGTATCCTGTTGCCATATAAAGGAAAGGGTCTGCTCCTTTTCTGGTAGTACCAGCTGGTTAGGAGCCAGGGTCGGCATCTTTTGTGAATAGACCTGCGCAGGGAGGTACAAACAAAAGATCGCCAGGAATAAAAGGGCAGGAATCGGGCGGAAAAAGGAATTCATGTGGGAGTTTTTGTGCGGTCAAATCTAGTCATGTATAACTGCCTTTGGCCTGACCTTTACCCGACATTAGCACGACAAATATTGAATATCAATGATTTAAGTTCAGAGCTGAAGCGTCCATTTCCGGGAGCGACCCAGGTACAGGGTAATGATCACCGCATTAATAAGATACATCAGGAAGAACAGGGCCACATAGCTTACCGGCCTGTGAAACCCCATTGGACGATCGATCAGGAGATTATAGCAAAGTCCGGCGAGCAAAGCACCATTCAGCGTTATGATCCATATAATCTGCGTACGGATCAGCTTTCTTCCCCATTCGCAGGCTTCCGGAGAAAGGCCGGTCTTCTTTCGAAGCAGATATTGGGGTATTAGAAAATGGAGATAAGGCAAGAGGAGGTAAGTAAAACAGGAAAGACACAGAAGCTGAAGGAAATGGGACGTTTCTCCGGTGTCTTTCTGTACCGGCTGAACAGGAACTGCAGCTGATTCCATGATGCCTGCTTTAGCATCAACCGGTTCGGCCAGCTCTTCAAAAGGCAAGTCCAGGGAGCCCGCCAGCGCTTTCAAGGTGAAGCTCCGGGGCAGCGTGTCTCCACTTTCAATACGTTGGATGGTTCGAACGGTAACACCAGCCAGGTCTGCCAGCTCTTCCTGGGTCAGGCCTTTCCGTTTGCGGGCGGTGATGATCTTTTGCGCGAGTAATCCGTTCGGTGCCATGGGCTTGTAAAGGTATACGGATTCCGTATCCGGAACAGCGGCTTTCCTACCGTGCCCGTAATTCCTTCTATTAAGTTAAGTATTTGTTAAGGCCTCTTTTTCTACCCAACGGTTTTGGATCACTCTGGGGTATTCCTATAAATACCAAAACAAACCAACCAAAATCAAACAAAATGAAAGCAACAACATTAACCCTGATCATCCTTGCCATGCTGAGTGTATTCAGTTCCTGTAAAAAAGATCCTGTCAGCCATCCTGCTCCTGGCCCCGGAAACGGTGCAGGCCAATCCTTCCAGTATCGTTTTGTGATCGAGAACCTGGTAAGTGTAGATCCGGAAGGCAGTTTCGCCATCGCTTCGGTAGAGAACCAGCAAGGCCAGGAGGTTATTCGTAATAAAAAGCTTCCCCTTACCTATAAAGGACAGTTTGAGTCGGAAATTCTGGAGTTACCAGCCGGTTCGTACCGGCTTACCAAATGGATCGTGTTTGGCAAGAATGGCAAGGTGCAGCAGGCAGCGCCTCTTGCCGGATCGGAAAAGGCAACCAGTGTAAGCAAGCCTTTAAAGATCGGTTTCAGGGTGCCTAATGCCGATACCCTCCGTGTAGGCGTACAGGTAGCGGGTGTAAATCCTGGGGAGGCACCTTCCAAATTTGGATATCCTGCCGATGCATTTGGTGATAGTGAAAGCCATCCTGATCCAAACCCCGATTTCACCATTCAATTGAGAACAGTTATCGCCAATGGCAATGTGATCTACGATAGCATTCCATCTACACTCCGCGTGACGATCTGGGATGAAAAAAATGAATTTACCACACGCGATCTGCACCTGGCACCAGGCACTAATACGATTGCATTGCCAAAAGCTGCTACGAAATTCAAATTTCAGATCTGGCAGTGGGGTCATACCGATGAAATGACCTTACTGAGAAAAGATGTGGACGCCAATACCGTATACCTTATCGGTGGTGGAAGAGAAGCAAAGAAGCTGAAATCGGAACTGGTGTATACGCTGGTGGATGGCACCTACCGTGCGGACAGCAAGACCGTTTATAATTACGGCGCCAATGGTAAGCTGGATGAGATCCTTTACTACTTGAAAAGAAAAGACGGCACACCATATATAGCCTTTACCGATCTTTTTCTTTATGATGGCGACCGGGTGGAGGCCATTGTAAAATCCGATGAAAAAGGAAATGCGATCAGTTCCACTGCTTTTGAATACAATACCCAGGGACAGGTTATTGCGATGCGGCAGAAAGATGCCGGAACAACGGAAACTGCCGCTGAAGTGACCTATACTCCTGTGGGGAATGCCCAGCGCGTTACCATTCGGTATCGTTACAGCGATAACAGCAATGTGCTCTATTACAATAAGACCCTGCTGAGAGGAAATATGATCGAAACTTCGGCCGCTTCCGACTTAAGCAGTGAAACAGGGTACTACAGATACGATTTTCAGATCAATCCATACGCCAATATGAACTGGCCGGATCTTTATCTGTCGCACCAGGTTAAGAATAATGTTATCGAACAGCAAAAATCCTACAGTGGTCATTACCCCACGGCAGATCCTTATAAATTTGACTATAAATATGATGATCAGGGGTATCCGGTTGAGCTGATCAAAAGCTATAAATCGCCTGTTACCGGCCAGCATCTTTTTATAACCAAGACTGTATTTACGTATTAATTCCAAAACTAACAGACATGAATTTCAGATATCTTTTGTTACTTAATGTCCTGGCCTCCTGTACCACTGCCAGGCTATCCGTTCCATCCCAATTCAGCGCGCAGGCTACCCAATACCCGGTGAAGGGTATCAATGGGTGGCAAGTGAACCAAAGGCTGAACTTTGGTAACTATGCAACCTCTAAAATAAAACGGGGGTGGGATTTTACCTCCTCCGTTCAATATACCAAATTCCGTATCCGGCCAGAAGAGGCTGTGTTGAAGGTTTTTGATATCAACACGGACAATACTACCAATAATCAAAGAGGCAAATTCCAGTACACCATTGAAGACGGAACGAATATTGCCGAGATCTATGCTACTGAAAAATTCCGTGAAAAGCAGCTGGTGTACAAGAGTAATAATCCTTGGATCGGGAATGCCTCCAGGACCAACCGATATGAATATGCGTTCACGGCTGCCATCGTTCCGGTTTCCATCAAGGAAGAAGCACCCTGGAGCCTGGTACTGATCAATAAATATGATATCGGCAAGGATACCGCCAGAGGGATTTTCGACCGGCCCTATGTGGAGGAAGAAGGTTATGCCACCAATGGAAAGGAGAACATTGCCATCAGGCCTTTGCGCATTGAAAAGGTAACTACTGCCAAAGGAAAACAGACAAAGGTATTCGGAGGCAAATTATTGTCCGGCTACGAGCTTCGATGGGATGACGGTGTGGTAGCGATCGTGGACATTCTCGATAACCATATATGGATCGTGAATGACCTGGACCCAAAGGAAAAGCTGATCCTGGCTTCCGTATCTTCCGCCCTGCTGCTGAAGCGGATGCAGGATGTTGAAAAAGATAAAGAGACGTTTGACCAATAATACGTGCTGGCGGTAGCGAACGATATAGAAGCATTGCTGGAAGGCTGCCTGAACAATAACAGGAAAGCACAGGAGGGACTGTACCGCCAGTTCTACCCGTTTGCCATGACCATAGCGCTGCGCTACTCGCGCGATGAGCATGACGCCGCCGATATACTCAGCCATGCCTTTGTGAAGGTATTCAAAAGCATCAGAACCTTTGATCCTCTCAAAGGTTCTTTGCATGCCTGGATCAAGCGCATTGTAGTGAATGAAGGGCTGGATCATATAAAAACGCGGAGCCGCTTCAGTGAGGCGGTGGAGGTGGAGTCAGCGCCTGAGCCCGAGATCAATAATGCCGCCCTTGAAGAAATGGGTGCCGAGGAGATCATGAAGCTGATCCAGAAGCTGCCGCCTGCCACACATGCTGTTTTTGTACTGTATGCGGTGGAAGGCTTCAACCACCGCGAGATCGGGGAGCGCCTGAACATCAGCGAAGGCACATCCAAATGGCACCTGAGTGAAGCCCGAAAAACATTACAAAAACAATTGGAACATTTAAACTGATTCATGCATCCGAAACAGGCATATGAACAAACCATAACCAGCAAGCTCGAAGCTTTACCGGTGCCCGATATGGCAGATGCCATCTGGGCCCGTATCGAGGCGCAGCTGGACCTGGACATGCCTACGGATGACGGAGGAGGGAATCCTTCTTCTCCTTCCGGAGGCGGATGGGCAGGCAAGGCCAGCCTGTTTGCCGTTATTGCCGCCATCGTTATCGTCTATTTTTTAAGGAGCCGCACAGAACACCCCGACACATTTGATCCGGCTCCTGCTGCCGTACCGGGTGCCACCAGAAAGCTGCCGGGCCAACCTGCGTCAGGGCCGGCGCCGTCAGGAGCCCAGAAACGAATAACGCCTGCA
>DATAHC010000154.1:0-2823 GCA_036263415.1 Flavisolibacter sp. | reverse complement strand
TCCGGTGTCTTGTGCTTTGGCAGATATACCGGTAATCAATAAAAATGAAATGAAAAGGAGGCAGAATGGTTGGAGCGGTTTCATAATAGAAGGTTTTAAGTTTATGATGACTCAAAGGTAGATTCATGAGGAGCCGGCATCCTGTAACAATTCAGTCTATAAATGGTAATTTTTAATCAACTATTGATTTCTACAAATGCTCCACGTAAGCGAGTGGGAGAAGCCCGAATTTCTTTTTGAAGCACTTTGTAAAATAGGATGGGCTGGTGAAACCGGTCATAAAGCTCACATCCGAAATGGAATAGTGCTTCTTCTGAAGTAGTTCTTTAGCCTTTTGAAGCCTGAATTCATTGAGGAGTGTGTTAGGAGTAAAACCTGTTAGCTGAGTAATTTTGCGGTATAATTGAGATTGGCTCATGGCCATCATCTGGCAAAATGCATCGAGTTGAAAATCTGCCTCCAGCCCTTTAGATTCTAGGACATCCATAAGTTGAGTTAAAATTGTAACATCCTGTAAGGCCAGCCTTTCTATAGGAATAAGCTCTTTTTTTACACGAGGATCCTGATGGTCAGGATGGTGCAGGGAAGGCATTTGAAATATTCCAAAACCTTTCCGAAGAAATAAGGCAGCTTTTGCTTGTTTAAGGCATTCGCCAAATAACTGTTCGTTTGGAGTTACGGGGTCTCCTGCAGTGATGACCAGCCTTAAATCAATAGCTTGCAAATCTTCATTGCTTAGCTGCTGGTGAAGTGAATACGCGCAGGAAAAGGCCTTACTGGCTTCAGTAAAGGATGCTACCCAATTTGTATCAGTGCCGGTTGGCCTTCTGCCCCCGTGAAGATGAAGTTGCGTGGTTAATTGTTCATGGTACTTATCAACTAGTGTTTTCATTCTTTCATTTCCAAACCGGTTTTTTAGCAGAACCGGGTCCTCTGTTCTGCCTGCCAGAAAGAATCGGAAGGCTGCATCATGAAAGATTTTTAGTCCATCATCTGTGGTAACAACTTCTTCAGGATCACTCACTCTTCCCAGAAAGGATTCGACTAGAGAAGGCTGTACCTCAATGATTTTATTGGGAACCAGACCATGTGCCTTTGAGTGAAGATTGATAACCGATTCCTTGTCAGGGGCATCGATCAGGCAGAAAATGGTTCCTCTGGCTTCGTCAACCCAGTAGGTCATGCACTTACAACCATACTCTTCTTCATAAAGAATATCCTGGCGGTGTGCCTCTGCCACACCTTTCGCCTGTACACCAGGCAGCATATGCAGGTCCATGTAGATAGGCATAGGCATGAAACTTACAGGTAAGTTAAAAAATTCCTTTTTAAATGATGGCAATTTCGATAATTGGAAAATTAGTTGACTGATTGCTAACTTATTACCATTTTAAATGGGTCGCTGTTGGGTAATTAATAGTAAAGTGAAACTCCAGGAGAATCTAAAATCATTGAATTAGGGATCTTTTGTATTTTGAAGGCAGATCCATAAAATAGTAAGATGACGATAGAAGAGGTCAGAAAAATGGCGCTTGAATTCCCTTCAGCCACAGAAGCGCCACATTTTGAAAAGCAATCCTATAAAGTCTGTAATAAAATTTTTATGACGGTTCAGGTAGAAGGAAAAGTGCTGACGCTCAAGCTGGACATATCGGATCAGTATGTTTATTGTAAGGTAGAACCATCCATTATTCATCCGGTTCCGGGAAAATGGGGATTGAAGGGCTGGACTACTTTTTATTTTGATCGGGTTGATAAAACGATAATTAAGGAGGCTATAAAACACGCCTATCTGCAGGTAGCGCCCTCCTCCTTAAAAAAATTAGTATGATTTTTACCAAAAACTAAACTGCTCCTTAATGACTGTTTCTCTGAGTGCAAAACCCCACTATCCTATACTTGATGGCCTTAGGGGTGTAGCGGCAATACTTGTCGTTATCTTTCATCTTTTTGAAGCGCATGCCACAGGCCATGCAACGCAAATCATAAATCATGGGTATCTGGCTGTTGATTTTTTCTTCGCCCTGTCAGGATTTGTAGTAGGGTATGCTTATGATGATCGTTGGACTAAAATGTCAATAGGAAGCTTTTTCAGACGAAGGCTGATACGGCTTCAACCCATGGTAATAATGGGAATGCTGATCGGAGCTATATGTTTCTATCTGTTGCCTTCATCTATCTTCCCGGCTATGAGTCAGGTTCCTGTATGGAAAATGCTGCTTATTATGCTGATCGGTATGTGTATGCTTCCGGTTCCTCCTTCCATGGATATTAGAGGCTGGCATGAAATGTATCCGTTGAATGGACCTGCCTGGTCATTGTTCTTCGAATACCTCGCTAATATTCTATATGCACTGGGTATCCGTAAGTTTTCTAAAACGCCACTTACAGTATTGGTTTTCTTGGCAGCCTGTTTTCTGATTCATATGGCAGTGGGATACGGTGATGTGGTAGGGGGATGGGCCTTGGAAGGGAAGCAGTTACACATTGGATTTGCTCGGGTCTTATACCCCTTCTTTGCTGGTTTACTGCTGTCTCGTATGCTTACAGTAAAACCCATAAAACAGTCATTCCTGCTTTGCAGCCTTTTGTTAGCTCTTGTGCTGGCACTCCCAAGAATGGGTGGAGAAAAGACAGTTTGGCTCAATGGCCTGTATGAAGCAGGTGTCATTATTTTAATATTCCCGCTCATTGTTTATTTAGGCGCTTGCGGTGTAATGAAAGGCAATCAAGAAAAGCGTTTTTGTAACTTCCTGGGAGGTATATCTTATCCGCTCTATATCACACACTATCCTTTAATTTATTTATACACTGGTTGGGTGA
>DATAHC010000153.1:0-9679 GCA_036263415.1 Flavisolibacter sp. | reverse complement strand
GCTTTATTCAGAGAATTGAAAATCCATCCAGTATTGTGCAATATCCTCACCCAACGCGGGATGGACACCTTTGAAAAAGCAAAAAATTTTTTCCGCCCCCAGTTGTCGGACCTGCATGATCCCTTTTTAATGAAGGACATGGACAAGGCGGTCAGCAGGATCCTTTCGGCATTTTCAGACAATGAAAAGATCCTGGTATTCGGTGATTATGATGTGGATGGAACCACGTCGGTGGCCTGTATGTACCAGTTCATTAAAAAGAGGCATCCCCTTACCGAATTCTATATTCCCCATCGCTACCGGGAAGGTTATGGGGTAAGCAGGGCCGGGATCGAATTTGCGGAAACGAATCAGTACTCGCTGATCATATCACTGGACTGCGGCATCAAATCGATTGAGCTGATCACGCTGGCCAAGGAGAAAGGGATCGATTTCATTGTATGCGATCATCACCTGCCCGATGATGCCCTGCCTCCGGCTTATGCGATATTGAACCCGAAACAAAAAGATTGTCCTTACCCTTATAAGGAGCTCTGCGGCTGCGGGGTCGGATTCAAGCTGATCACGGCGCTGTGCCGTCGTCTGGGGCTGCCGGATGAAGAAGCTTTTGAGTACCTGGACCTGGTTGCCACGGCTATTGCCGCTGATATTGTGAGTATGACCGGGGAGAACCGGATCCTGACCTTTTATGGGTTGAAGAAGGCGAATACAAAGCCCAACCTGGGTATTAAAGCACTCTGTTACCTCAATAAATTTCAGAAAGAGCTCCAGATTACCAACCTCGTATTCATCATAGCTCCCAGGGTCAATGCTGCCGGGCGTATGGATGATGGACGCAAAGCGGTGCTGATGTTTGTTGCCGACACATTTGAGGAGTCGCTGCAATGGGCGGAGCAGCTGCATGCCGATAACAGCACCCGCCGGGAAGCGGATTCCTCCATAACTGATGAAGCCCTGTCGCTGATTGAATCGGACAGCACCCTCCTTCAGGCCAAAAGCACGGTATTATACCAGCCGCACTGGCATAAGGGGGTCGTCGGTATTGTGGCGTCCCGCCTCATCGACCATTATTACCGTCCAACCATTGTACTGACGCAAAGCGGTGACTATGTGGCCGGCTCGGCCCGCAGTGTTTCCGGATTCAACGTTTATGAAGCCATTCATCAGTGCCGTGATTTGCTGATCGGCTATGGCGGCCACTTCTACGCAGCCGGCATGACACTTGAACCTTCCAAGGTAGACGCCTTCCGGACCCGGTTTGAGGAAGTAGTGGATGCCACCATTCATCCGGAACTGCTGATCCCTGAAATCGTTATTGATGCGGAAATCACCTTTCCGGACATCAAGCGGTCCTTTTACGACATACTTTGCCAGATGGAGCCCTTCGGACCGGAGAACCTGAGACCCAATTTTATTGCCCGACGGGTATACAATACCGGTTATAGTAAAGTGCTGAAAGAGACGCACTTGCGTTTTGATCTCTACCAGGATGGAGTGCGCCTGAACGGTATTGGCTTCAATATGGCTGAAAAGATGCCGCTGTTGCTGACCGGCCAGCCGGTAGACGTAATTTTCAAGATCGAGGATAATGAGTGGAATGGACAAAAAAACCTGCAACTGAAGGTAATCGACGTGCGCCCAAGCGCCTGAAGCACTTAGCTGCCCCTTTTTAACAGGAATTCCTTCAAAATGCCTTTCTGTACGGCAATTATCCGGATTATAAACCCTACCTTTGCGCTCCAAATTTATTTTTTAACCAAAAAGCAGGGTAATGAACAATTACGAATTGATGGTGATTTTTACCCCCGTTCTGAGTGATGATGAATTCAAAGCTGCTCAGAAAAAATTCACTACGCTGGTGACCGACAATGGTGGTCAGATCGTAGCGGAGAATCCATGGGGACTGAAATCACTGGCGTACCCGATCCAGAAAAAAACCACTGGTTTATACTGGGTTACGGAATTTATTGCGCCATCCGACTTCAATGAGAAGCTTAAAATACAGCTTCTGCGTGATGAGAGCGTGCTCCGTCACATGACGACCAAACTCGATAAATATGCCGTCGAGTACAATCACAAAAAGAGAAGTGGCATACCTACAGGAACTGAAAAAGTACAGGAGGCTTAATTATGGCACGTCCAAATGAAATTAAATACCTGACCGCCATTAAGCAGGAAAAACGCCCGAAGAAGTTTTGCCGCTTTAAGAAATATGGTATCCGCTATATTGATTATAAGGATATCGAGTTTCTGAAAAAGTTCCTGAACGAACAAGGTAAAATGCTTCCCCGCCGGATTACCGGTAATTCACTGAAATATCAGCGGAAGGTGAGCGATGCGATCAAGAAAGCGCGTCAGATGGCTTTGTTACCATACGTAACAGATCTTTTAAAATAGAATTTTTAACCTAATTCCTTCCGGGTGCACCGGAGGATGACAGTCCCGCAAGCCGGGGTTGGCTAAAACAAAAAACATGGAAATCATTTTAATTCAGGATGTTGATAACCTGGGCGGCAAGAACGAACTGGTGAAAGTAAAGAACGGCTATGCCCGTAACTTTCTCATTCCCCGCGGACTGGCCGTAGAAGCAAATCCTTCCAACCGTAAGCAATTGGTTGAAAAACTGAAAGTCGCCAAGAAGAAGGAAGATATTATGCTGGCTCAAATCAACAGCGTAATCGCCAAGCTTCAGGAAGCTCCTTTGAAGGTAGGTGCCAAAACAGGTACCAGCGGAAAGATCTTTGGAAGTGTTACACCTTTGCAGATCAGCCGTGCCATCAGAGATCAGAAAGGATATGAGATCGATCGCAAAAAGATCAATATTACAGATGAAGTGAAAGAACTGGGTACGTATAAAGCAGCTATCGACTTCGGTAATGGTCAGCATGCAGATGTTGATTTTGAAGTAGTTGCTGAATAATAGCCACACTTATTGCAAAAAGTCCGATGCCCCTGGTATCGGACTTTTTCTTTTTAAGCCCCTCCGCCCCCGTTTTAAACAGATGGTTGCTCCTGCCTTGATGTTAGGGACTTCCCTTTACTGCTACGGGAATACTTTTTGATTATTATGTAAATACATCCATTTTCCTCGTCGCGAAAAACCTGTGGTCCACTCCTGTAAGAACCCAGGTAAGTATTTATTCATTTAATAATAGCGACTATGAAACATGTTTACTCCCGATTGCTTTCTTTTTTATGCATTTCCGGCTTAGGCCTTTCCGGGCCTTCCGTACTAGCCCAATCACCTTCTCTCCTTTCCAATGGAAACTGCGCAGTCCTGAAGTCGGACTTCAACAGTAACAGCGGTGACCTAAGCTCACCCAGTATTCATTCCAACCTCTTTGACGAGGGCTTTTATTATGACGCGGCAAATGGCCTCTGGACCGAATTCTATCCCGGCCGTACAACAGCCCCAGCCCCAGGACGGACAGTCTCCATTATCTCTCTTAGCACTTTCAACCCGAACCCTCCCACCATGTATGACGTAGGATTTTCCTATAAAACTTCCAATGCCACCACCGATCGTTTCCAGATCAGGATTTTGGAGGAAGTAGATGGCGCAGATGCCCGTGTCATTGCCTCCACCGGTTTGCAAACATTCTCCAGCTGGAGCACGCCCACGACGATAGCAGATGCGGGGAATCCGCTAAACTCAGGTGATACCGGGCATGTCTGTATTCATTTACTGGACAATGATCTCCAGTCTGGTCCAGGCATTTTTTACCGTGTGGAAATAGCCTATATAGTAACCGGCGCTACCTATGCTTCCTTTGACAACTTTTCGATTGGTGGCGAAACCGGTGCAGGACCCTTACCTGTTTCCTTTATAGGAATTGCCGGTGTAAAGGTGAATGAAGGCATTATGGTGCGCTGGGATGTAGGAGGCGAGACTGATGTAAAAGAATATCAACTGGAAAAAAGCACGGACGGTTCCTCATTCGCTACGGTAGGAACCGTTGCAGCCAACAATAAAACGGTTTATAGCTTCACAGACAGGAATATTAAATTGCCAGCGCTGTTCTATAGAGTAAAAAGCGTAGATCTGAATGGCACTGTCAAATACAGTGGAATCGTAAGAATGCGCGGTGATAACAGCTATAGCAATAAACTGTCGGTTTATCCATCTCCTGCCCGTACGGAGATCACCGTTCAGCATAGCAAGCTGGAGCAAAATGCCGTCCTTACCATAGCTACGATGGATGGTCGGGTGATCAGATCCGTTACTCCGGCGAGGGGCGCTTCCAATACGATGGTTAATATCAGTGCGTTACAATCAGGCATGTATATTCTCCGGATCGAGAACGGAAATGGCAAGGTGGAGTCGTCAACTTTCGTTAAGCAATAAGGTTCAAATACTTCACAGAAAGCCGCTTTTACAGCGGCTTTCTTTATTTTAAATGGAAAAATTATATTGATTTAATTTTATTATATTCGTTACGTATTGTGTTCTTTCAGTTTCTCAGGCCTTTTGAACGTTGCGTTGATGTTCATGGTTTTTGGACAGCTGTAAACACTTTTTTGTTTTTTTAAACTTTTCTCAAAATGAACATTTACGTAGGAAACCTGAGTTGGGGCCTGAAAGACCAGGATCTGGCCAACTTGTTTACACCATTCGGTGAAGTAGCTTCCGCTAAAATTGTAATGGACAAATTCACGCAAAGAAGCAAAGGTTTTGGCTTTGTTGAAATGCCAAACGATGATCAGGCACAAGCTGCGATCGCTCAGTTGAACGGTAGCGAAATCGAAGGCAGAAACCTGGTCGTAAATGAATCCCGTCCTAAAGAAGGCGGCAGCGGCGGAAACGGTGGCGGTGGCTTCAAGAAAAGAAGCTTCGGCGGCGGTGGAGGCGGTGGCGGCTTCAAGAAAGGCGGCGGCTTTGGCGGCGGCGGTGGAAGTCGTGGCGGCAGCGGCGGCGGATACAACCGTGGCGGTTCCGGCGGCGGATTCAGAGACAGCTATTAATAATCGAATCAACCTACGATATGAAAAGTCCTGCACCGCAGGACTTTTTTTTGGGAATGGCATTTGCGTGATCCCTTTAAAGCAAGGCTATGTTTTTACCCATTGGCGATGATAACAGAGACAGGAAGATTACACCGGTAGTCAATTACCTGATGATCGCTGTCAATGTGATCGTATTTATTGTTTTCCAGCACTGGGGAACGGACATTCATTTTACCTACGCCTACTCTACTGTGCCGGCCGAGATCCTATCCGGTCAGGATGTAATCACACACAGCCGCATGCTGACCGACCCGCTTACCGGCCAGTCTTTCGAAATGCCCGGCCTGCAGCGGACCGATATTCCGGTTTATCTCACGCTCCTTACCTCCATGTTCATGCATGGCGGTATAGCCCATTTACTGGGCAATATGCTGTACCTCCTCATTTGCGGTGATAATATTGAAGATGCCCTGGGCCATTTCAATTACCTGATCTTTTACCTGCTCTGCGGCGTACTCGCCGGATTGTCTCATGTTTTCGCTACTGCATTCTTCGGACAAAGCCTGATCATCCCCAGCCTGGGAGCCTCCGGTGCCATTTCAGGTGTACTCGGGGGTTACCTTTTGCTATTCCCCCGAAAGCATATTCACCTATGGCTGTTCCTCTTCTTTACCATTTCGGTTCCTGCCTTTATTGCCGTCGGGCTCTGGTTTGTTTTCCAGGTGATCAATGGCCTGGGTATTTTAGGAGGGGAAGAGGCAGGCGGCATTGCTTATGCGGCACATATCGGCGGGTTTATAGCCGGACTGATTCTGGTAAAATTATTCATGCCCCGTAAACCCCCTTTAATAAAGGAACGTAAATCTTTTTGGTAAAACAGTTATGTCAAATTCCTTGTCGAAAAGGTATTCGCCGTCCAAATGGGCGTGTAAGGCCATTTTGGAGGTGATCCGTACAGCGGTGCACTGCCGGTACGTTATAAAGGGAAGTTCGAGGTGTTGCCCTTTCTCGATAACGGGTAGGTATTGAATGCGCTTAAGCGGAGAGATCCGGCCAACGATATTCGCATCCAGCAGCCCATCCGTAAGCTGTGCCCTGGGGGCTACATGAAAGCCTCCTCCGTAGCGCCGGGCATTGGCAATGCTGATCATAAAGCTGTCTGACTCCAGAACCTCATCCGGTAGCCGGATCGTACAGTGCTTTTCCTGATAACCTACAATATGCTTCAATATCGAAAGAAGATAGGATGCCTTACCTGCGAGCTTTTTCTTCCCGACAAGATCGTGAACAATAGCGCCATCGAAGCCGATCCCAACTCCGTTCAGAAACATCCGGCCATTACAGATGCCAGCATCAACAGCCGATGGCACAGCTTTCAGCACCCGTTCCACCTGCTTCTCCAGGGCCATTTCACCATAAAGCATCCAGTGAAAATCATTTCCACTTCCTCCCTTGAATAAAGCCAGTGGCCGGTTAAAATCAGGATACTGGTTAATGAACCAGTTGATGGTTCCGTCGCCGCCTATGATCCAAGCTTCGGTAATACCCTCCCATTCTTTTGGCCAGTATGTGGTATAAATAGAATGCTTAAGGTTCATTCCCGTCAGTAACAGGGACAGGCTGTCCGTCATCCGGAAGGCCTTGTCATTATCCGCCGTTGGGTTACATACCAGTGCTATATGTTTATCTGGACCGCTCTGCATCATACATTCGGGATAAATATAATAATTAGTTCTTCGGAAACTAAATGCGGTTTCACATCAAAATACACAGAGCTGAAAAGTGAAAGATTCGTTATAGGTAGAAATACGCTTGTCCATGCTGTTAGAGAGCCTTAGCTTCGTCTCGGTTTTTCATAGGATATTGGATTTTACACGAGGCTGGGTTTCTACCCGGCCTTTTTTTATGTACTGCTCAGAATGAAATTTATCTATTTCCATCTGGTTATAAAAAAAGCCGGCTGTCCGCCGGCTTTTTTTATAACATTCCTTCGTTTACTCCTTATCGGGCTACCACCCGGATGGTCTGGGCGCCATGATACGAATGGATCTCTCCATTATACATGGCATCGGCACTGACCGGTCCCTGACGGAACTGCCCGAGCGAAACCGCCCGCACGGCATAATAATACTTTTGCCGGTTATAGGCGGCATCCACAAAGAAATGGATCCTGTCATCCCGCACATCCAGTGCCGTAGGTTCGCTGCCATCTTTGATCCAGTCCATTCCCGGGATTTCTTTCGTTCTGGGATTTTCGATCTCGAATCCGGCCGGTAAAAGGTCGGTAAGTACAATATTTTCAATAGTGGTGTTGAAAGTCTTCTCCAGTGTTAGCTCCACGATCACCAGGTCGTTCTGTTGAAACGTGTTTCCTGTAAGTAACTTGCCGAATCGATCGTAGAATTGCCGCCTTACTTTGATATACGCATCTTCTTCCGTATAGGCACCGGTGCTGCTGATGCCTTCTCCTACCCAGCTGTAATACAGGCGGCCACTACCTTTGGTTACGAGCTCCAGGTTGGTGGCTTTCAGCGTTTCGGCCGATCCCTTCCAGTCGCCTTCGACCTTGCCCAGGGTCTTGCCATTGGCACGCACTTCTGCGGTTACATTGGATTGAGCTGCCCGGCGAGCCATCTTACCCAAAGCCAGGAAAGAGAACGAACGCTCCTGCGTATTCAGATAACGTTCCCGTTTCAACCGGTCCGATACGTGTTTTGCCATCTGCGGTATCTGGGCATTGCCCGGATCAATGTCGATCAGTGCATTCAGAGAAATAGCTTCGTCGCGCAGCGCGCTGTAGTAGCTGCCTCCATCCTGCTTCACCGATTCTTCCCCGGAGAAAGAACCCGGTAACAGGTTGGCAAACGATCGCTTATCGCCGGATACAGCATAGGCGGCGGACAACAGGTATTTGCTATCCAGTGCCAGCAGCTGGGTATTGGCTTTGTAATAATTCATAGCAGATACCTGGCTGCGGCCGGCCAGGGAAAGTACATACAGGCTGTACGCCACTTCCTTGGGGGCGATCTTCCGGTTCTGATTCCTGTTATAATAATACGAAATGGTCTCCCTGGTCTTCAGCCGGTTAGACAGGTAAGAAAGCATGGTCTCGATCAGGCTGTTGTCTACATCAAATCCGGCCTTGCGGGCTTCAAGAAGGAAATGCGCGGCATAAATGGTAGTCCACCAGTCCTCCCGCCCTTCTCCATCCCATAAGGTTACGGCTCCGCTGTACAGCTGCCGCATCTTGATCTTACGGATGGCTTCCAGCACATTCGTATTGGCATTTCCTTTCTCCGCGTTCTTCCATCCCGCCAGGTCGGCAAAATCGCCATAGTACAGCTGCGGGAAAGCAGCTGATACCGTTTGCTCCGTGCAACCATATGGATATTGCACCAGGTAGCGCAGCTGGTCGGCCAGTTCTGCCACCGGCGAACGGCTGATCACCAGGTCATACCGGAAGCTTCCGGCCATAAAATCGCGAGATGGTATCGTAATAGATTGTGTCTGCCCACCCACAACCGAGCCGCTGCCGGAAATTTTTTGAAGCGTGGAAGGCGGACGGACCGCGATCTCCGTTTTCTCCGTAAATTTTTCACCCAGTGCGTTCACTTGCACTTCAACCGTGGACACACTCAGATTCGGATCGGCTACGATCTGGAATTGCGCACGCCCTTCACTGTTAGGGGCAATCTGTATGGATTGACTATTACTACCCACAACCTTTACCGAACCGGTAGTAACGAGCGTGGCCTGTCCGCTGGCGGCTCTGGATGTGGTATTGGAGATCGTTACCGGCATGAGTACCGTATCGCCCGGACTCATAAAGCGCGGTAAGGCGCTGCTCAATACAATAGGGTCGGCTACTTTCATAGCGTTTTCCGCGGCCCCGAACTTCTCATCCTTGCTGGCTACCGCCATCAGGCGCACTTCGCCGCTGAACTGGGGGATATCGAATTCGAATTCGGCGATGCCACTGCCGTTAGCCTTCTTCAATCCGCTCCAGTACGACATGATCCGGAAGCGCTTGGCAGGCATGGGATTCACCCGTTTTTCCAGGTTCAGGTCACCATCTCCGCCGGTGCTGCTCAGCCGCGCCCGTAATTCAGGGAAGAGCAAAGGATAAAGATCATAGGAGGTTACCTGCAAGGCCCGCTTCTGGTAATAATAACCGTAGGGGTCCGGGGTTTTGAAATCACTTACCTGCAGCACCCCGTTATCTACGGCCGCCAGCGTTACATAACTGCCCGGCAGTGCGTGTACCTGCACTTTCTGATGCGTTTTGCTGCGAACGGAGGTAGCGGCCGTAATCGCTACCGGAATCTTACGCTCTTTCTCTTCAATGCGGATATTGTGAAACCCATGGGCTACGGTTAAGGGTATATCAGATACTTCGTGTGGCTTGATCAGCGTAGCCGTTACATAGGCGTTGGGCACCCAGGCGGCGTTCAGCTTCATATCCAGGCTGGCGGTACGGTTCACTACATCTACATACTGGTAAGAGACCACATGATCGGTTTCTATGGTTACCAGCATACGGCCGCTGAAAGGAGTTTTGAACAGGATCTTCGCGTTCTCGCCGGAAGCATAATTCTCCTTATCGAGGGCGATATCGACCTGGCCTTCCGTGTTCACCTCGAAGGAAGCATTGTCCGAACCCCAAGACCCATAGCTGTAAAAATGCTTGCTGACATAGGCATTGGCACCGGGGCGCTGTACCTGGATCTCGTAATCG
>DATAHC010000152.1:0-6153 GCA_036263415.1 Flavisolibacter sp. | reverse complement strand
AACTGAGAAATAAATATGCGGTCTCATCCTTGGGTCGCATAGCAAGTTTCAAGGAAGAGGTTACGGCTGATGGCAAACTGCTGAATGGCTCGCTCACCACAGGGTATCGCACCCTGAACCTGCATCGCCCCGGCCATAAAGGAACGCTTTATATTCACCGGGAGCTGGCCAGGCTTTTTCTTACCAAGCCTTCACCTAAGTTCAAATTTGTTATTCATAAGAACCACGACAAGCTCGACAATAATATAAAGAACCTGAAATGGGCCACGCTGGAAGAGATGATCGAGCACCAGCAATCCAGCCCGGCCAAGATAGCCTACAAGAAAAAACAGGCAACCCGCGAAGTAGGACTCAAGCTAACGGCCGCTCAGGTGAAGAAGATCAAGGAGCAATTGAACAACAAGAACAGAAGGCTCACCATCAAACAGCTGGCCGATAAGTACGAGGTCAGCGAAATGACCATGTACCGGATCAAGAGCGGCGAGAACTGGGGTCGTGTGAAATAGGCCTATCTCCTGAAATGAAATACATAGGTCCTCCAGCCATCGTAGATATAAGCCTTGAATTTGTTGGTGCCGGTGAAACGGATCTCATCGAAATGAATGGTACGCACATCCTGCGATACAAAATCTACCGCGGTTAATTCCAGTAAGCTCACCTGGCGATCGTCGCATTGCTGACGGCCATCATCATCAGTGGTGCACGAACCGCGCATCCATTGCTTCCGTATGTCCCAGCTGCCTTTGTACACCCTGCCGGCCGCATTGGTATATACCAGCCCGCCTCCCTCACTGAATTCAAATTGTCCGTCCTGGAAAGGGAGATCGCCGGTATTGCCGCCGATGCCTACACGGTTGATATCCGTCAGCTGCCAGGTTCCGGGAATGCGGTTGTCATACGATTTCAGAAAATCCTTGCTGCAGCTGCTGGTACCGATCGTCAACAAGGTAAGTGCCAGGGAGGAGAAGTAGAGTTTGAGCATAGCAAGCGGTTTTGTTTCATAAAGTTCCTCCACTCCTTTCTCAAAACGATTTACGCGCCTGTTAAATCTCCCCTAATTCAGTACGGATTGCAGGGCTGGATTTCATCCTTACCCACTCATCAATTCCCGCTCCGTCTCGCCTGCCTCTACCTTCGTAAACGCCCTGAAGAAATCCCGGCCCCCTGTATCTACCGGCCTCCAACAACCGAATTCTGATGGTTTCAAATACGCTGAAGTCTGACGTCTGCAGTCTGTCGTCTTCTCTCCCACCGCCATCTGTAGCCCATAGTCCGATATCCTTTTACTTACTGCCAGCTGAAGCCCAAACGCTATAGGCTCTTCCCTCTCTGCCGTCTGCCGTCTGACAGCTGCCGTCTTTTTCGCTGCCGTCTCAAGGCCTTCTGCTGAATAATCCGTTACGTGCTGGCGCAGACACAGCTCCCTTGTTTTCAACACCGCTATACTTACTTCCATGGCTTCTGCCAGCTTCAGCACGACCTCCATGCCCGTCATCCCGCTTTTGAGCCAGTGGAACACCACCCCCACCATCTTTCTGCGGTAGCTATTGGTCCGCTCCGCTCTTCCCTTCTCCATACAGGTATAGACCAGGGAGGTCAGCCGCGAGGCCATGCCCATGCGCTGGGCGCTTCGTCTGGAGTTCTCAAAAGAGGGCCAGCTCCAGAACTTCTCCGCATTCAGCGAGCTTTTCATCTTTACATACGTCTCGCCATCGGGTCCGCCATAGAAGGTAATATCATCCAGTGTGCCTTTGATCTTGATTGCTGAAACCAGTCGTGCCATACATCCTTTCTTTTGTTGTTAAAGAGTTGAAACTACACCCGCTTTCCTTCCCTTTTCAGCCCCATTTAGTGGCCATCGACAACACTCCGGACGTGCGTCGACACGTCATTTAGTGAACGGCGCTTTTCTAAAGGCGAAAATCAGCGTAGTGCAGCCAAAAGATTCCGAATCGATAGAGTTATTTCCCGCACTCCCTGGCCAAAAGCGATGGGCTAGAGGCACACTATCCACTCAGAAGCATAGCAACAGGGACAGAACTGCGTAGCGCATCCGGCTGAAGGGCGTACCAACTGCGTAGAAAAGAGTTTTGTAAAGGAAGGTGAAGAGGGACGAATCTATTCCAGGATGAAGTTACAGGGGTCCCTGGGATCGATCCGGATCGGAAGGACATGGTCTGCATCAAAGATACGATAACCGGTCACCTCTCCCCCATAAATCCTATGGTTAAATTCATATTCAACATAGCAGGCAGGAACGTCCCAGTTCATAACTGCATGCTTAATATAAGCTTTAGCGGGAACCCCCTCCAGTTGTAAGCGCCGGTAATTCCGGTAGCCGTTATAAACGATAACACCAACAGCTATGGCAAAAAGGCCGGCAATAAAAAGGCCTCCATTTAGAATAGGCCGGGTTGTAACACCCTTATGTATCGTTTTCATAAGCAATGATTTCAAGAGGTAAGAAAAGTAGTGGCAAGCTACTTTCTCATTCTTATTATCAGCCATTTTCAAAACGGATATAATACCAGACAAACCGGATATTTTATCCGTGGTACCATCGGTAAAATATCCTTATTTTGAATTTGGTAACGAAAAACAGAGTTGTATGGAAACACAAACTAATAAAGTACACCAGGGACGTAATATCAGGCGCTTCCGCGAAATGCATGGGATCAAGCAGGAGATACTTGCCACCAAACTGGGAGGCGAGTGGAACCAGAAAAAGATTTCCTACCTGGAATCCAAGGAAACCATCGACCCGGAATTACTGCAACAGGTTGCCGGAATTCTGAACGTGCCGGTAGAAGCGATCAACAGTCTGCCCGATGAACAACAGACCGTCAACATCGTAGCAAATACATATAATAGTCATGATAATTCAGCACCCGTTCAGGGACAAGGATATTTGATAGGCTATAATCCTACTTTCAATCCTATGGATAAGATCGTGGAGCTATATGAAAGAATGATCAAAGACCGTGATGAAAAAATAGCTAGGCTTGAAAAATCAGGTAGCGAATAAAACAATCCTGGCATACTGATTTAAAATGGATAGCCTTAGCGTTAACCCTTCATAAGTATGATTGAACCACAAACTCTCCGCTTCCTTTCTGCGCTGAAGAAAAATAACAACAAGCCCTGGTTTGATGCCAACCGTGCCAAATACGAAGCCAGCCGCATCGATGTTCAGAACTTCATTCAGCTGGTCATCGACGCGCTGGAAAAGACCGATACCACCATCACCGGTACCACCGCCCGTCAGTGCCTCTTTCGCATCAACCGCGACATCCGCTTCTCGAAAGATAAAACACCGTATAAGACCAATTTAGGCGCCAGCATCAAGCGCGAAGGCCGCAAGTCGCGCTTCGCCGGTTACTACTTTCATTGCGAGCCCGGACGCAGCTTCGTCGGTGGCGG
The DNA here is from genome assembly GCA_036263415.1 of Flavisolibacter sp. Lineage (GTDB taxonomy): Bacteria > Bacteroidota > Bacteroidia > Chitinophagales > Chitinophagaceae > Flavisolibacter. The sequence continues at coordinate 2,733 of DATAHC010000152.1, read as the reverse complement.
ACTCTGGATGCCCGATGCGGCCGATCTCAAAAAGGTGCGGCAGGAGATCGATTACAATTGGGAAGAGTTCAGATCCATCATCACCAATAAAGCCTTCAGAAAAGTATTCGGCGATGTGTACAAGGCAGGCGATGTGCAATTAAGCACCATGCCCAAAGGCTATGAGAAGGACAATCCTGCTGCGGAATATCTGAAGCTCAAAAGCTTCATTGCCGAAACCGGCATCGAAGATGCCGAACTCAGTAAGGCTACTCTTCATAAGAAGGTCCTGGAGGCATACAAAGCCCTCAAGCCCTTCCTCGATTTTATCAATAAAGCACTGGAGTAAATCCCTTCTGCCATTCAAAGGTCCAGGTGGCGCGCCTTCACCGGCTCGCCGAAGAACAGGCTGCCCTTGGTTTCAAAATCAGCCGGCGAATCCGTTGTGTAGAACACGCGCGATCCATCACGCGTCAGGCGGCTTTCGATCTCCGGATGCCGGTTCAGGTAATCGCCCAGGCTCTTCGCCACGATGTCGCCCTGCGATAACAGCTGCACGTTCTCCGGCAGATACTGCCCGATCTTTTCTTTCAGTAAAGGATAATGCGTGCACGCCAGCAATAGCGTATCGATCGCGGCATCGCGTGATAGGATGCTATCGATATGCTTCTTTACAAAATAATCTGCGCCCGGTTGCTGGTGCTCGTTATTCTCGATCAGGGGCACCCACATCGGGCAGGCTTCCTGCTCGATATGCAGGTCGGGAAAGAACTTATGGATCTCGATTACATAGGACTCCGACTGAACGGTTCCTGTTGTGGCCAGCACGCCTACATTCCGGGTCTTCGAATAGGTTCCGATCACTTCACTCGTAGGTCGTATCACGCCCAGTACACGTGCATCCGGGTTCAGGCGCGCTAGGTCGTTCTGCTGGATGGACCGCAACGCTTTGGCCGATGCCGTATTGCACGCCAGGATGATCAGCGGACAATCCTGCTGCAACAGCCACTCCACGCACTGCAGCGTATAACGGTACACTGTTTCAAAGCTGCGGGTACCATAGGGTGAGCGGGCATTGTCGCCCAGGTAGATGTAGTCATACGCCGGCAGCTGGTTCACCAGCTCCCGCAGCACGGTCAGCCCTCCGTAACCCGAATCAAATACACCGATAGGTCCCATAGCTACAAAATAACAGCTTCATAAGGGTATCGAAAACAAAAAGTCCCGCCGCAGGGCAGGACTCTTCTATTTTTTCAATCGGGATTATTATTGTTTCTTAGGCGTGTTCGCAGCGCCGGCAGGTGCTGTGGCAGTAGATCCGGGAATCTTCAGGCCCAGTTTCTTGGCTACCAGGGGCAGCAGATCATCAGCCGGTGGAGCTACCAGTAAAGCGTCTTTGGTGTATACATACGTATAGCCATTCTCTTTGGCGGTTTGCTGAACGGCTTCGATGGCCTTGGCAAAAATAGGCTCCAGTAATTGCTCCTGGCGGTTCTGAACCAGCTGCTGGGAAATGGATTGCCAGTTCTGCAGCTCATACATGTCCTGCTGCATTTCTTCACGCATTTTGGCGCGGGCGGCCGCAGGGGTTTTCAGGGAGTCTTTACCGTTGACAATGCTGTCTTTACGTTGAAATTCAGACAGGGTATAATTGAATCGGGGCTGTAAGGAATCAGCCTGATAGCGTTCCAGTGTTGATTGAACTTTTTGTGTTTCCGGCATCAGACGCACAACATCGTCCACACGGATATAACCCGTTTTCTGTGCCATCGCGCTGCCGGCACTAACGATGAATAGGGCGGCCAATACTGCAAATTTGATCTTGTTCATGAGATTGTTTTGTGATGTTTAGTTATGATTCGTTTTTAATGGAAAGGGTTGTAACCCTTCTGATGTTTTATGCTATTTTTTTATTTTACCCCTAATTCCTTAAGTATGTCATCACTCTTTTCCAGTTTGGGGTCGGCAAATATAACCGTTATTCCTTCACTTTTATCGAGTATAAAGTCATAGCCTCGTTGAACGGCAAGCTTTTGTACAGCATTGTACACCTTGTCCTGTATAGGTTTTATCAATTCCTGTCTTTTTTTGAAAAGATCGCCTTCAAATCCAAAACGTTTCCGCTGCAGATCGCGCAGGGTCTTCTCTTTTACGAACAATTGGTCTTCTCTTTTCTTCTTCAGTTCATCGCTTAGCATCACCTGCTCGGCCTCAAAATCCTTATACATCCGGTCCAGGTCCTGCTGCATCTGGTCAATCTCCTTCTGCCAGCCGGCTGCTATGTCGTCCAGCTGTTTCTGCGCCGTTTTATAGTCCGGCATCTTGTCCAGGATATACTTGGTATCGATCACGGCATAGCGTTGCGCCTGGGCGAAAGACACCATCAGAATGGTGATGGATAGAATAAGAAGCTTTTTGAACATAGTACTGATTTTAAATAAGCTGTTAGATAGATTATTCCGGTTCAAAGCCCAGCATGAAGGTAAAGCGTGAAGCGTTCTTCAGACGATTGGTTCCGGGCTGCAGACGGTCTAGTCCTACGCCATAATCAAATCCCAGCAAGCCAAACATCGGCAGGAAGAAACGCATACCCACACCGGCCGTACGGCGCAGGCGGAACGGGTTGTAATCCTTGAAGGAGAACCATCCGTTGGCCGCATCGAAGAAGGTCAGGGCATAGATGGTACTGCTTGGATTGGTAACCAACGGATAACGCAACTCAAGCTGGTATTTATTGAAGATGGTAAAGAACTT
>DATAHC010000151.1:0-3770 GCA_036263415.1 Flavisolibacter sp. | reverse complement strand
ATGCCGACGCCAGTGCTTTTCTGGATATATGCGGCGCTTGTGAACGCATCCGCAACACGCCGATTCCCTATTCTTACAGTGAATTTATCAAGAAGTTTATTGTGCTGTATGTGATCACCTTGCCCCTGGGACTGGTCTTTTCATTGGAATACTATGTAATTCCTGTAGTAGTATTTATATTCTACGTGTTGGGAAGCCTGGAGCTGATTGCAGAGGAAATCGAAGAGCCTTTTGGGAAGGATACCAACGATCTGCCTTTGCAGCGCATGTGTGAGAATATAAAAAGGAATGCAGAAGAGATCCTGATGAACTGATTGTCTCTAGTCTGCCGCAAAAAAATTCCACTTCAAAGACAGATTGATCACCCTTCCGTCTATGGGAGCCCATAGGGGAACAAATTGGGGACTGACGGTCGGACCGGTATATAAAGACTCCTCCCTACTTTGACGATAGTCCAGAAGGTTTTCACCATTCAGCACAATGCTCAACTGCTTTCCAATGCGTTTTTCCACCATGGCTGCCAAAAATACATAGGCCGGAGTAGAGGAATAATCCCTCCGGAATTGGGGGCCGGTATAGCTGCCTTCAAGTCCAAGACGCCAGCCCTTTTTCTCAAAGTCCCGAACCAGTGTAAAAGCAGCCCGGTGTTGGGGAGTGTATGGTACAGATGCATTAATAGGCCGGTAGGTCATTTGAGCAATGGTAAAGGTATATCCTGCATACAATTCCCAGCCTTGCAGTACCGCACGCACATAGGTATCGAACCCCTTGGATACTACAGGTTTTGGTCCGGTAAAAAAAATAAGCCTTCCGGATGTCCAGTCAGTTACTATAGGATCATTGATACGGGTAAGAAAAAAAGCATGGTTGATGAATAACGTATTTCCTGCGCCCCATTCCTTTTTATAATTTAATTCGAGGTTATAGCCGATTGAAGTTTCAGAGGGAATGTTTGCGGGCATCGGATCGATATCCTCGATATCGAAGTCTGCGATCTGAGGAGCCAGCGGGTTGGGTGTTTTATAACCGAATCCGATACCGGCACGGCCTGCCCAGCTTTCGTTGAAATGATGGAGTAGCGCTAGGCGGGGAAGCAGAAAGTTGCCGTAGGTAAACTGGTAATCATCGCGCAGGCCTGCTTCTACTATCGTTGTTTCCTTAAATTGCCAGGTGTTCTGCATAAAGACTCCAATGGTGTGGTTGGAAAAATTTTCCAGGGTAATAGGATCGGATGGAAGTTTGCGAAAGCGCTCGCCCAAAGCGTTGATGCCACCTACAAAACTGTGAGGTCCATAGGGAATCAGCAATGAGGCCTCTGTATAATAGTTTACCTGATTGCCTTTGAAATAATGTGTATTGGTAGTGATAGTTCGATTGAAGGAACTGACGCTGGCTTTGAGATCCAGTCTTTTATTACCGGATAATCGTTGTTCATACAACCATTCGCCGCTGTGGCGCGCGGTTCGATTGCGTTCAAAATACTGATGCCCGGAGTTGGAGTTTCCGTCGAGTACCTGCATATCGCCACCAAGCCTGTTCTCTAGACTGACTGTGTAGCCCGCGATGATTGTGATCTTATCATTCGGATAAAAGAAAAGACGCGGGTGCACCACCGTAGCTCTTAGTTGGGGTACATCACTGAACCCATCCTCATTAACATCCACTTTTTGCTGCCGTGTGAAGCCCCCGAAAAAAGAATAGCCAAAAGATTTATAGCGTCTGGCAAAATAGCTGTTCACATTACTCTCTTTCAGCGTAGACTGGTTGAGTGTAAGCACACCTTCCTGATGATAACCGGGCCTGCGTGAGATTAGATTCACCAGGCCTCCTATAGCACCGCCACCGTATAGGGTTGAAGCAGAGCCTTTGATCAATTCTATCTGGCGCAGATCGAGTGGTGGAATGCTCAAAATGCCAAATCCCCCGCTGAAGCCTTCAAATAAAGGGAGTCCATCCCGTAAGATCTGCGTATACCGGCCTTCCAGCCCCTGAATACGAATGTTGACATTTCCGCTTACGGCGCTCGATTGCTGGATCTGTACGCCACTAATATCTCCCAGAATACTGGCAATATTGGCTGGCTTGATGGTGTTTTCTTCTTCCATTTCCTCGCGGCCCAGTACTTCCACCTTTAAAGGTGCATTTTCAATGCGCTGATTGTTTCGGGTGGAAGCTAGGATTGTTATATCCTCCAGTTGCTTCACGGCAGGAAGTAAGGCTATCCGGTATAAATCCGTAAAGGGAATTGAAAAGTCAGTTACATAGGGTTGATAACCGGTAGCAGTGACAATAAGGTGATGGCGCCCTTCTGGGAGGTTTAGTACAGCATAACCTGAAGAATCGGAAAGGTTGATGTTGTTACGTTCTGTCTGAATGGTAGCCCCTGCAATAGGACCTTTCATAAGGCTGTCAACAATAAAAAGCTTTACCGTTTGGCCAGAGGCTACCCGTGTAAAAAAGAAAATAAAAAGTAATACGGCAGTTCGTTTCATGTGTTCACATTGGTCATAGGTCTGTTGAATATAGCGGGTAAAAATAAGACGATGCCGATAGAGTGCAGGACCATTAACTTCCTGTTTTGAGTAAAATTTGCGAAACCGAATAGTTGCACATATATTTGCAACCGAACGGTTTCTTAAAACAATGATAAATGATGAGAAGAGATATATTTCAAGCCATAGCAGATCCAACAAGAAGGGCCATTATTACCCTGATCGCGCTGCAGGCAATGACGCCTAATGCTATCGCCGAGAACTTCAATACCACCCGGCAATCCGTTTCCAAGCACCTCCGCATTCTCACGGAATGCGATCTGTTAAAGCAGGAGCAGCAGGGAAGGGAGATTTATTATTCACTTCAATTGGAAAAAATGAAAGAGATCGATATATGGCTGCAGCAATTTAGAAAATTGTGGGAAACCCGCTTCCACCAGCTGGAAAATGTATTAGCAACAATCAAAAAACAGAAAAAATGACGCAGGAATCAGTTTTTGACTTTATCGTAAACAAACCGGAGAAGAAAGTATTGATAACTATGGAGTTCGATGCGGACCTTCCATTGGTATGGGATGCTTTTACCAAACAGGAGATCTTGGATCAATGGTATGCGCCTAAGCCATATTCATCCAGAACAAAATCGATGGATTTCAAAGTAGGAGGCCGTAGATTCTATGCTATGGTGAGCCCTGACGGGTTGGAACGCTGGGCCGTTCAGCGATACACATCTATTAGTCCCAAAACCAACTTCAAATTCTTCAATGTTTTTACAGATGAAAACGAGAACCCCGATCCGCATGGCTCCGATTGGGATTTGAATTTCAGCGAACAGGAGGGTAGAACAAGGGTGCACATCAGTATTTACAATGAATCCATGGAAAGAATGGAGAGTCTCATGGAAGGCTTCAAAATAGGTTATAAAATGACCTATGAAAACCTGAAGGAAGTTCTGGCTGCTTTGGTGCAGAAACAGAAGCAGGCTTAGTTTTCAAACCTTGATAAGCGTATGGTGGAAGTATTCAGGACCAATGTCCGCAAGGTTCGGGAGGCCAAACGGATCATTCAGAAACTTTCCGAGGAATTTCCGGAACACCGGATCAATTTCGATTTGTTGGATTGTGACAAGGTTTTGCGCATTCAGGGTGCTCAGGTTCCGGAGTCAAAAATTATCCACTTGGCAACGGAACTCAACTTCCAATGCGAAAGATTGGATTGAGCGACCGCTTCGGATAAATTTCCTCATAAAAGAATTATCTGTGTAAACTTGCTGCATTA
>DATAHC010000150.1:0-5015 GCA_036263415.1 Flavisolibacter sp. | reverse complement strand
AATCAAATAAATGGATCCGTGATGCCGAGCTCTATTTCGACAGGGAAAATCAGTTGCATGTGTCGGTAGACGAGCGCGAGCCGATAGCCCGTTTGTTCACCACATTAGGGGCATCCTTTTATATGGATAGCTCCGGGCACCAGATGCCTCTGCTGGAGAAATTTAGTGCCCGTGTGCCGGTCATTACCGGTTTTACAGCAGCCCGTAAAGGGAATGAAAAGGACAGTGCTTTTCTGGAAGAAGTGAAAAAATTAGCCTGGTATGTTTATACGGACCCCTTCTGGAATGCCCAGATTGGTCAAATAGATATCACGCAGGATAGAAAATTTGAATTGGTGCCGGTGATCGGAGACCACCTGATTCGGATTGGCAATGCAGAAAACCTGGAAGATAAGCTCCATCGTTTGCTGCTGTTCTATCAAAAAGTGCTGAGCAAGGTCGGCTTCAATCGGTACAGTGTGGTCGACGTGCAGTTTGATGGTCAGGTGATCGGCGTTAACAAGGGGGAGACCTCCCGCGTGGATTCCCTGCAACTTCAGAAAAACATTGAAGAGTTATTAAAAAGAAGCACGATTCAGAACGTATCTGATGATATGCTTCCCGGACAAAATACAGTTTATATACCCAAAAGAGATTCGACAGTAAGTAAGACAGCACAGAACAATTCTGTTGCTATGAAAACGACTCCTGACCCTATCGTAACCAATCAGACCAACTCCAATCCTGTCAAGAGAACCAATCCGTCCAGATCCAATGAAAAGCCAGTTAAGAAAGTGAAGAAGACCGCCATACCAAAGGCTGTGATGAAGAAGAAGAACTAGGAACAACTAAAAACAACATAGACATGAACAACGAGCAACCAATCATTGTGGGGCTTGACATTGGAACCACCAAAATCGCCGTTATTGCCGGGCGAAAGAACGAGTTTGGCAAGTTGGAGATCCTTGGTTTCGGCCGGGCCAACTCCAACGGTGTAAAGCACGGACAGGTGCTGAACATCGACGAAACCATCAAGGCTATCAAAACTGCATTGGAGAATTGTTATGCTTCCAATCCGAACCTGGAAGTGAACGAGGTCTATGTAGGGATTGCCGGCCATCACATTAAAAGTCTGCAAACACGTGGCGACATTGTACGGCACGACACGGAAAATGAAATTTCCCAGAAAGAGATTGATCAGCTGATTGCGGATCAGTACAAAACCTACATTCCGGCGGGTGATCAGATCATTGATGTGATCCCACAGGAATATACGGTAGACAACTTCCAGAATATTGCTGATCCGATCGGATATGGCGGTGTCAAGGTGGGGGCGAACTTTCATATCATCACAGGTGATAAGAATGCCATCAGGAACATCAACCGTTCTGTAGAGAAATCAGGATTGATCACCAAGGATCTGGTATTGCAGCCACTTGCCTCTTCCGCTGCTGTTATGGCGCAGGAAGATATGGAAGCAGGTGTTGCTATAGTGGATATCGGGGGTGGTACAACCGACCTCGCAGTATTCTATGAGGGTATTTTGAAGCACACGGCGGTGATTCCGTTTGCCGGTGAAAATATCACCAATGATATTAAGACCGGATTGGGAGTTTTGAAAACACAGGCAGAGCAGATGAAGGTTCAGTTTGGCAGTGCTTTATCCAATGAGGCAAAAGCCAACGCATACATTACCATTCCCGGATTGCGGGGAATGCCTGCCAAGGAGATTAGTGTGAAGAACCTGGCGAACATTATCCAGGCACGGATGAGCGAGATCCTGGATTTTGTTACCTATCACCTGAAACAGGTGGGTCTGGACAGTAAAATGCTGAATGGAGGGATCATTCTTACAGGTGGCGGCTCACAGTTGAAGCACCTGATCCAGCTTACAGAATATGTAACCGGCCTCAATGCACGGATCGGCTTGCCGACCGAACACCTGGCGCCCGGACATATCGAGGAGCTGGCCAAGCCGACGTACGCTACCTGTTTGGGTCTGATCCTGAAAGGATATGATGATTACGAGCACAAAAGAAAGTTATTCGAAGGCACATTCAGAAGAGTGGAAATTCCGGAAGGTTTGAAAACCGCCATTGAAGAGCCGGTAGAAGTGGAAATGGTTGCAGGCGGACATGATGTTTCGGAAAGACGCAGAGGTATGTCTAATTTCTGGGGCAAGTTTAAAACCAGTCTGATCGAGATCTTCAAAGAAGAGGAAGATCAGCATTTGTAGTACGTAAAGGCAGGGTTAATTCCATAGGCTGGAATTCAACCTTGCTTGAAACGGGCAAGCGAACTATCATCATCCATCTAAATTCATTCATCCGTTATTGCTTTACAAGCGGCAATGACACAAACCATTTCTTATGATTCATTTTGATCTTCCCAAAGAGAAGTCATCTATAATAAAGGTCATCGGTATCGGTGGCGGAGGCAGCAACGCAGTAAACCACATGTTTTCGCAGAATATTGAAGGCGTCAACTTCATCATCTGCAATACCGATGCACAGGCTATTTCGCAAAGTAATGTTCCGAATAAAGTGCAGCTCGGGCCACACCTCACACAGGGCTTGGGCGCAGGAGCGAATCCTGAGATCGGCCGCCAGGCAACAGAAGAAAGCTTGGAAGAGATCAAGCGCATACTCGAGGTGAACACCAAAATGGCCTTCGTTACAGCTGGTATGGGCGGTGGAACCGGAACTGGTGGAGCGCCCATCATTTCCAAGATTTGTAAGGACCTGGGCATTCTAACAGTAGGTATCGTAACCACGCCTTTTTCCTACGAAGGCAAAAAGCGTCAGCTGCAGGCTGAGGAAGGTATCAAGAACCTGAAACAGTATGTAGATACCCTGCTGGTGATCAGCAATGATAAATTACGCCATCAGTTTGGTAACCTTAAAATGCGCGATGCTTTCTCCAAGGCTGACAATGTACTGGCCACGGCGGCAAAATGTATCACGGATGTGATCAACAGCACCGGTCAGATCAATGTCGACTTTGCAGATGTTTGCACCGTTATGAAAAACGGTGGTGTGGCTATTCTGGGCAATGCTGCCTGCGAAGGGGAGAACAGGGCGCAGCGGGCAATTGAAGAAGCGTTGAATTCGCCGTTATTGAACGATAGTGAGATCCGTGGTGCCAAATGGATCCTGATCAACATCAATTCCGCAGAAGGTGAGCATGAATTCACCATGGATGAAGTAGAGATCATTCAGAACCATTTATTAAGCCAGGCAGGCGAGAACAGTGATGTGATCCTCGGTCTGGGTTATGACAATACCCTGGGTTCTCAATTGGGTATTACCTTGATCGCCACAGGATTTGAGCATAAGGATCCGTTTACGAAAAGAGAAACACCAAAGCAGGAAGCTCCGAAACAGGAAAAGATCGTTATGACTTTAGGAGAGCAACCCCTCCCAAAGCCGAAAGCCACCACCACACCGAAAGTTGAAGACATATTAGCGCCTAAATTAATAGATGAGGAAAATCAGCCGGCGGTTCAGCAGGAAATTCCCATGCAGCATTTGGAAGAAGAAAAAATTGAACTACATTTAGGCACGCTGCCATTCGCGCAGGAAAAAGAAGAAGAGCCTCAGCATTCCGTTCACCTTCAGTTAAAGATCAAGGACGAAAGCGCCCCGGTCGATGAAGAAAAGAAAGAACTGGAAAGAAAAAAGCAGTGGCTTGATGATCGTTTTGAAAAACTACGCCAATCCATTTTAGCCAACGAGAAACAGGGTGATAAACCCAATCAAAATACGTCCTCGACGTCTGCAGCGTCGGGAGGTTATCTGGCCAGACCGTCCAATATTTACGCAGAGTCCAAACCGGAAGTATTTACTTCCAAACCTGCAGAAGAACCGGTTCCGGCACCCGTAGCAAAAGTGGAAGATCCTGAATCTTTCGATTTGCAACTGGTGATCCGTAACGACATTCCTGCGGCGGATATGCCAATGAGCCATCAGATTCAAACACCGTCAGACAAAACCCAAGCTCAGGACCCTGCTTTGCAGGACGGAGCAGAGGATCAAAAACGCAGGTCAGCTGAAAGACTTCAGAAATTACGTAATCTGTCGTTCAACATTAATGCAGCTGATCCAAACAATGAATTTGAGTCGGTTCCGGCTTACATCCGCCGCAACATGGAATTATACAACACGGTCTCCTCGGTTGAAAATTTCTATTCCAATTACACAGTAAAAGACGACGGAAATAACAGTGCTACCATCAGCACTATCAATACCTTTTTAGACGGGAAGAAACCTGACTAAACTGTTCGTTCCATTGAAGCCATTGATTAGGCTTGTGTTTTTAGTTGTTCCCCCGCTGTTCGCCAGCGGGGGTTTTTTTATAATAATGCTACCCCGGTCTCTAAAGACAAAGGGTACCGTTCAGGCGTGTTGGCCCGATCGATACCCTTTAGTTGTACAGGAATTTAATTATAGGTCTCTTTTGCTGTTTCTCCAATAGCAGAAGCCCCAGGTCAGTGCAATAAGCAAAAGCGTATAAAAAACGTGAACATTGGCCATGGCCTGCAGTTCCCGGTTCTGTTCCTGGTTCCGCATCATGAAGGCAGGGATCGGGATCAGCCGGTCTGAAATTTCAAAAGGCAGATATCGCCCGATATCATTCGCTTTCTCCCGGGCCAGCGCTACCAGTACATTTTCAATGATCAGATAATAAAACAGGAAGATGCCCAGGGCAATGAAGGCTTTTCGGGCCAGGAAGGCAATCAGGAAAGCAAGGGAAAGCTGGGAGAAGGTCTGCAGAAAAAACAGGCCGATATATTTTACCTGACCCCAGACATCGCCATTGCCCTGATCTTTATTAACGAATCCAATGACCAGCGATACTATAGTGAACAGGATCGTGATCAGGAGGGCTACCATGCCTACATCGATCAGTTTTCCGGTCATGAACTGCTTACGGCTCCAGCCATCAATGATGTTTTGCCGATAAGTCTTATAAGTATATTCATTGGTGATGAACATGATCACCACTACCGCCGGAATAAATATAAACCAGGAAGATAG
>DATAHC010000149.1:0-6694 GCA_036263415.1 Flavisolibacter sp. | reverse complement strand
CCGCCTGCGCATGTACAATGAATACCTGCCTCCGTATAAAGCCGCTCTCGATGCCGGTGCCGGAAGCATTATGACCTCCTTCAACGAAGTAGATGGTATTCCGGCCAGTGCCAACCGTTGGCTGATGACCGATCTGCTGCGCAGGCAGTGGGGCTTTACTGGTTTTGTAGTGACCGACTATACCGCTATCAATGAAATGATCGACCACGGCCTGGGCAATCTCCAGGATGTGTCGGCTCTGGCCCTGAAAGCAGGCGTTGACATGGACATGGTGGGAGAGGGGTTCCTTACCACCCTGAAGAAATCGCTGCAGGAAGGACGCATCACCCAAAAGGAGATCGACGATGCCTGCCGCCGCATACTGGAGGCGAAATATAAGCTGGGCCTGTTCGAGGACCCATATCGCTATTGCAATATCCAGCGTTCCAAAACGGAGATCTATACGCCGGTGAACCTGAAGGCCGCCCGTGATATAGCCGCAGAAAGTTTTGTATTGCTGAAGAACCAGAACAATGTGCTGCCCTTAAAGAAAGGCGGCACCGTGGCGCTGATCGGTCCTTTGGCCGACTCCCGCGAGAACATGCCGGGTACCTGGAGCGTGGCTACCGATTTTACCAAGCCCATTACCGTACGCCAGGGATTGCAGCAGGCGCTGGGAAGTAATGGCAAGCTGCTGTATGCAAGGGGCTCTAACCTCGATGCCGACTCGCTTTTCGAAGATAGAGCGACCATGTTCGGCAAAACCCTGAACCGCGATAAAAGAAATGCGCAGGATATTCTCAATGAAGCCCTGGCTGTAGCCAATCAGGCAGATGTGATCGTAGCGGCGCTGGGCGAAGCGGCTGAAATGACCGGAGAAAGCTCCAGCCGTTCCAACATCGAGATCCCTCAGGTTCAGAAAGACCTGCTGGCCGCCTTGCTGAAGACCGGTAAGCCGGTTGTACTGGTGTTGTTCACCGGCCGTCCACTCGCTATTAAATGGGAAAGCGAAAACGTCCCGGCCATCCTGAACGTATGGTTTGGTGGTTCCGAGGCCGGCAATGCCATAGCCGATGTTTTATTCGGCGATGTGAATCCTTCCGGTAAGCTTACCAACACCTGGCCGCAGAATGTGGGACAGGTGCCGATCTATTACAACCATAAGAATACCGGCCGTCCGCTGCCAGAAGGCCAGTGGTTCCAGAAGTTCCGCTCCAACTACCTGGATGTTTCGAATGATCCCTTATATCCGTTCGGCTATGGATTAAGCTATACAACCTTCTCTTACAGCGATATAAAACTGAGCAGCAATACCATGAAGAGCAACGGACAGCTTATTGCCACCTTCACGGTGACCAATACCGGCACGCGCGATGGCAAGGAAGTGGCGCAGCTCTATATCCGCGACCTGGTGGGCAGCATAGCCCGTCCGGTGAAGGAATTGAAAGGATTTCAGAAGCTTTTCCTCAAGGCGGGCGAATCCCGGACCATCTCGTTCACCATCAGTCCGAACGATCTCAAATTTTACAACAGCGATTTAAAATATGTTGCGGAACCCGGAGCCTTCAAGCTCTTTATCGGGGGCAGTTCCGCCAATGTAAAGGAAGCTTCCTTTACCTTGTTAAAGTAGTCTCTTCTCAAGCATAAGCAGTAATACAACCCCTGGTTTCTACCGGGGGTTTTTTAAAATCAGCAATTAGCAACAAATAATCAGCTAATTCACTAATCAGCTCTTAATTCCTTCGTTCGTTACCGGCATTTTCCCGGCTTTCCTTCGTTGTGGAGGCTACGGCATAGCTACAAACAAGCTACAATAAGGCTCCCTTTGTGCTCCTTCGTGCCTTTACGTCTTCGTGGTTCAAATATTCAAAACCAGCCTTTTTATTCCTTTTCACGCCCAAACGCGCCCGTTCATGCCCAAACGGGACAGTGGCCTTTATGCCCCACAGTAAGTTTGCCCTAAAATGAAATTAGTATGAAACGATTACCCCTCAAATACCACTTTGTCCGCGGCCGTATCGGAAAGCTCTTTGTCATCAGGCGCTATAAAGGTGGCGTTGTGGTCATGACCCGCTATCCGGACATGACCAACATCATCGCTTCTGAAAAGCAAAAGATATAAAGAAGACTCTTCAAACAAGCCGTCAAATACGCCAAAGAGATCTTCGCCAATCCTAATAAGAAAGCTGAGAAGAAAAAGGAGCTCCGCCGTCCCAGGCGTCTCTTCCAGGCCCTGATGAAGGAATGGTTCCGTAAAAAAGCCAGTAAGGATTACGCCAACCGTAGAAGACTACGCATCTGGAAGACTAATATCGAACTGAATAAAGGAAAGTTGACTACCATAAGTTATGATAACACTCCTGGTAATGCAAGGGATATTGCTGTCCTTCTTCCTCGCAATAACGGTCCGGACTTTTGTGCAGTCCAGGCTTGCACAGGTAGCCGTGCCTGAGAGATGGCTTCGTTCCCGCTAAAGACGGGACTTACAGCATTCTTCCTCGTAAAAACAGAGAGGCGATGAGTGATCAGTGAGGGGCAGGTAATCTCTGTGAACCGCTATGTCGCAGCATCTCTATGGTTCAACTATGCCAGCAGAAGCATATGACAGCTCGATACCAATAATAAAATGATCATTGAATATTGACCATTGAACATTGGGCATTACTCAAAAGAAAGAACCGATGAACAGAAGACAACACTTCAATATTCATCGGTTCCTTGTTCCCTGTTCATTATTCTAGTAGCGTGCTCCGCCGGCCCGGTTGGCCGCCCGCGCGGCAGCGGTACCAAAGTTGCGGAGGTTGTACGTGAAGGTCAGCATATAGTACCGTTGCAGCACCACGTTCTGCACGTCCTCGATATAGGTTTCAGTTACATTCCGCGTCACACTCTGATTCTGTCCCAGCAGGTCGAAGACGCTCACGCGCAGCTCACCCTTCTGGTCTTTCAGGATCTTTTTGCCGGCGCTCATATTCCACAGCCAGTAGCTTTGGTTAAAGCCGGCCGTGAGGCCGCTGTAGTATTGATTGTTCAGGTCATTCTGAAAGAACCAGCCTTTCTTGCTGAGCAGGTTCAGCTGCAGTCCGGCCACATGCTGGAAGTAGTTGTCATTGCTCGACGCCACCAGCGCGTTGGTAACATGGTTGAAATTGGCTGTGTAGGAAACCGTGAAGTCCACATACTGGCTCACATTACTGGCGATGACCGTACCGATGGTGTAGGTGGTATTGTTGGTCATGTTCTCCTGGTTGTTGATGATGCCTGGCAGCTTGGAATAGGTGATACCGCCATTCAGGTTGAAATTCGATTTGATGAACTTCACCGGTACCGCAAAGGTGAGGAAGGAGCGGATGCTTCGGTAGCCGTTCAGGTTCACCGGCTTCGACAGCTGGGAACCGGGCGACAACAGTTCGCCATTGACCACGGAATCGCGCGTGGGCGTGAACGTAGCATTCGCGATATAGTTATTGGCCGCCTGCAGAAACACGTTGCCTACCAGAAGCAGTCCTTTTGCTGTATTGGTGAAGGTATAGCGCGTGCTCAGCGTATGCATGTACTGCTGATTCAGATCCGGATTGCCGGCAGTATAGATCGGCGCATTGGTAGGGTCGATCACATTCTGCAGCTGGGTCACGGAAGGCTGGTTCACCTGCGCGCGGTACATGATCCGCAAATTACTGTGGGTAGAGAAATTATAGCGGAACATGGCATTCGGCAGAATATTGCTGAAGCTCTTGTTCACGGACAAGGTATTGGGAAACACCTGGTCGCTTTTCAGCGTGGTGCTTTGATAATTCACACCGAAAGACAATTGCTTTTCACGGGTATTGTACCGGTAGCTGATACCGCCATTCTGCGCATTGGTGCGGTTCTCGAACTGGTTGGAAAGATTCTGCAGGAATTCGGAATACTTGCCTTCCACCGGACTGTAGGCAAACGTTTCCTGGTCCGAATTGCTTTTCGAAAAGCTGGGATTGTAATTCAACTGCAGTTGCGAGTTGGTGCCTACAGGCTCCGTATACACCAGGTTGGTATTGATCTGGTAGCCATGGCTCTGCTGATCGGTAAAGCGCTGGGTAGTGGTATCATCCGTGGCGCCTCCCGCGAAGAACTGGCGCTGATCCGTCTGCACATAGCTCTCGCCGTCTCTGTTATTATTGGAAGTATTTAGGTTCAGCGAAAGGGTGCGGCCTCTTTTCGGAAAGGAGTGACGGTAGAGGATGGTATTATTCAGGTTCCGTGCGGAGCGGGTACTGTTGGTGGTATTGAGCGTACTGGCCTGGAACGGATCGCTGCTTTCGGCAAAAAAGGTCTGCCGGCTCACCCGCCGGTCCTGGCTGTTGGTCTGAAAGCTCAGGTTGGGGGTAATGATCAGCTGGTTACTGGAATCGATGCGGTATTCGATCCGCATGTTCACCCGGTGATTGGTGTTGCGGCTGTTGGCCAGCGTGGTGTCGATACTGTTCCGGATGGAGCTGGCAAAGTATTGCGTATTGGCGATCTCGTTGGTGGTGTTGTTGGTATTGTTGAAGAAATAGCTCCCGGTCACGGTTACTTTGGGTCCCCACAGATCGGAGTAGTTGATACCGGCTGCATTGGTCTTATTGATGCCGGCCTGCTGGCCCACCAGGAAGTTGGCATTGTTTCCAAAGCCGCCGAAGTTGCCGCCGCCCTGGTTACCACCGGCTCCGGATGGACCGCGATTTCCGCTGCCTCCTCTAGGCCCGCCGCCACCACCTCGTGTGCCACCCCCACCACCGCCGCGCTGGGCATTGGAGGTCACACCCAGCAGGTCCTGCTGGGAGAAATTCTGCTGATTGATGTTATTGAAATTCGCTACCAGCGATATGCGCCGGTTCTCCTTGAACAGGGTGGCATTACCGCCGGCGGAATAGCGCTCGTCGGTACCATAGCCGGCGAATACGCGGCCGAACTGGCCATTGCGCATATTGGCCTTGGTAACGATATTGATTGATTTGGAAGTATTGCCATCATCAAAGCCCGTGAACTGAGCCTGGTCGCTCAGCCGGTCGAAGATCTGGATCTTGTCGATCACTTCCGCCGGAAGGTTGCGCAAGGCCGCTGTGGCGTCGTCACCAAACAGCTCTCTGCCATCAATGGTCACCTTCTGCACATTCTCACCCTGTGCCTTCACCTGTCCGTTCTCGATGGTAACGCCGGGCACCTTGCGGATCAGGTCTTCCCCGCTGGCATCCGGGTTCACCTTGAACTGATTCGCGCTCACCTGCAGCGTATCGCCCTTTTGCGTTACCGGTGCGGAGGTGGAGCGGATCACCACCGTAGCCAACTCCTGCGAGGAGTTCGGCACAGCGGCTATATCCAGTGTTACATCCGTCGAATCCAGTCGAATGCCCCTGGATATGGGATTATAACCTACAAAAGAAATGGTGAGCCGGAAGGAGTCTTTAGTAAGGGCCGTGAAGATGAAAGCGCCTGCCGAGTCGCTTATGGCTGAACGTGAAAAGGCAGAATCGGTTGTACTGCTGAGGCGGATGGTGGCCCCGCTGAGCGGTGCCCTGTTTTGCTGGTCGCTTACCGTTCCTCTGATGCTAAGTATCTGTGCGTGAAGGCCATTCAGGAATAAAAAAGCCAATCCAATCAGGAGTAATCGTCTGAACATAGGTCTCGTTTAAGGGTCGTTTTAGGGTATCCTCCAACAAAGGTTACTAAAAACCATGCCCCTGGAATCCCAACACAGGTTAATTAATGCTAATAAATCGGGTTATATTGCAGCCCCAAATTTTTCTGACATGGAATATAACAGAATCGTAGCCGTAACCGGCCTTTCCGGATTGTTTGAAGTGTTGAGCAGCAAAGCCGATGGCGCTATTGTTCGTTCTTTGGATGATCAAAGCACCAAATTCGTTTCTTCCCGCGTGCATAACCTTTCGCACCTGGAAAGCATCGAAGTCTATACTGTAAGAGATAACGTACAGTTATCTGATGTATTTGCCGCTATGAAAGCCGGTGGTGCTCCCATTCCTGATGTAAAAGATAACAAGGCGCTGAAGGCCTACTTTGAAAAAGTGTTCCCGGACCTGGACTTCGAGCGCGTATACAGCAGCGATATGAAGAAGATGGTGAAATGGTATGAAGTGATCGATAAGAATAATATTGATTTCTCCGTAAAAGAAGAAGCTCCTGAAGAAACAGAAGCCGTAGCGGAAGAAGCACCGGTTGCCGAGGCAACAGCGGAAGCGCCGACCAAAGAGGCGAAGCCGAAAGCGAAGGCAAAAAAGGCAGCTCCCAAGGCAGAAGCAGGTGAAGAGCCGGCTGCCGAAGTAGCGGAAAAGCCAAAAAGGGCTCCCCGCAAGAAAAAAGAAGACTAAGCAACAAACCCTTAACCTGTTCTCCTTTTAATCATTAAGCTATGGAATACACCGCGGCCATTTCAAGCCTGCCCAGGCACTACCTCCCTACTGGTTTCAAGATCACTGACTGGGCCACTCTCGAACCTTATTTCGTGGAATTGCTCAACCGTCCGCTCGACAGCCGGGAAGCTCTTGAGAAATGGCTGAATGACCTGAGCGAGATGGAGGCTGTGATCGGAGAGGATGCCGCCTGGCGCCAGATCCGCATGACCTGTGATACCGAGAACAAGGCATTGGAAGATGCTTTTACTTATTTCGTGATGGAGATCCAGCCCAAAATGCAGCCTTATGCCGACAAACTCAACCGCAAACTGGTCGAAAAT
>DATAHC010000148.1:0-8792 GCA_036263415.1 Flavisolibacter sp. | reverse complement strand
TGCTGTCGCAGCATCACCGCCTCATCAGCGAACTGGTAGCAGAAGGGCTGATCAGCGGACTGCGTATCGATCATATCGATGGACTCTACGATCCCACGCAATACCTGGAGCGGCTGCGCGAAATGGCCGGTCCGGATACCTATACCGTCGTGGAAAAGATCCTCGAGCCCGGCGAGCAGCTCCCACGGCATTGGCCGATCGAAGGCACCACCGGCTATGAATTCCTGGCCCTGGTCAACAACCTGCTCACCTATAAGAACAGCGAGGAGGCCTTTACGCAATACTATTCCGGCCTGGTCACCGATCACCGCTCCGTGCCCCAGCAGGTGCGCGATAAAAAGGCGCATATCCTCTACCGGCATATGGGCGGGGAATTGGACAATCTGTACCGGCTGCTGATGGATTCGGGCCTCGTGCAGCAGGAGGATTATGCGCAGATGCGCACAGAAGATATCAAAACGGCCATTGCCGCCTTCCTCATTCATTGCCCGGTATACCGCTTCTACGGCCGGCAGCTGCCGCTGGAGGTAGACGAGACAAAGGCTGTGCAGCTGGTGTTTGAGCAAGCCAGGGCCACCCGGCCCGATCTTTCCCCTGCCTTCGCCCTGCTGGAGAAGATCTGGCTGCAAAAGCCGCTGGAGGGCGATGCGGATTATACGGCTAAAGCGCTGCACTTCTACCAGCGCTGCATGCAGTTCACGGGTCCGCTGATGGCAAAAGGAGTGGAGGATACCCTGATGTACACCTTCCATCGCTTTATCGGCCACAACGAGGTGGGCGATGCGCCGGAAGCCTTCGGCATGAGCGTAAAGGAGTTTCACAAGGCCATGAAGCAGCGGCAGAAGTTATGGCCGCTATCGCTCAACGCCACCGCTACGCACGATACCAAGCGGGGAGAGGATGTGCGCGCCCGCCTGAATGTGCTGACGGACAGGCCCGCCGAATGGCTGGCGGAAGTGGAGGCCTGGTCGAAAATGAACGCGCCGCTCCGGAAGAACGGGGCGCCGGATGCCAACGACGAATACTTTATCTACCAGACCCTGGTGGGCTCGCTTCCTTTTGAAGGCACCCCCGAGGATAACTATACAGAAAGGTTGCAGGAATACCTGCAGAAAGCCCTGCGGGAGGCTAAAAGCCATTCCGGCTGGGATCAGCCGAATGAAGACTACGAGCAGGCGGCCAAAGACTTTGCCCGGGCACTGCTGGATCCCGCGCAGCCTTTCCGGAAACGCCTGCTGGCCTTTCAGCGGAAGATCGCCGACTTCGCGATCGTGAATTCACTGGTACAGGTGCTCCTGAAGTTCACCTGTCCGGGCATCCCGGATGTCTACCAGGGCTGCGAGCTCTGGGACCTCAGCCTGGTAGACCCCGACAACCGCCGGCCGGTGGACTATATCCAGCGGGAGCAGCTCTTGCATGCCTTTGAAGGCCGCCCGCAGCCGGAACTCCTGGCGGAGCTCTGGCAGACCCGCACCGATGCGCGGCTCAAGCTCTGGCTCACCCGGCAGCTGTATCAGCTGCGAAAAGCCTTTCCGGAAGCCTTTACCCGCGGCCGCTATATACCGCTGAAAATTGAAGGCCGCTACCAGAATCATGTCATCGCCTTTGCGCGGGAATATAAGCGCCAATGGTTCCTGGTGGCGGCGCCGCTGCACCTGGGCAGCCGAAAACAGGCATCCGGCGACCTCTTAACCTGGGACTGGGAAGACACGGCTGTCGTATTGCCCGATCAGCTGCTGCCGGAATGGGAGCACCTGCTCACCGGGCAGTCGGATAAGCATGAGGGACGCATACCCGTACAGCATTTATTCAGCACCTTGCCGCTGGCGGTCCTGAAAGGCCGGCAGAAGGAGAATGAAAGGGGTGCGGGCATCCTGCTGCACATTACTTCCCTGCCTTCACCGTTCGGCATCGGCGACCTGGGCCCTGAAGCGTATGCCTTCGCCGACTTTCTTTCCGATAACCATCAGAAGTACTGGCAACTATTGCCTTTAAATCCTACCGAAGAGGGGCAGGGCCATTCGCCCTACAGTTCCACCTCCAGCCGCGCGGGCAATCCCTTGCTCATCAGCCCGGAGCTGCTGGTAAAAAGCGGCTTGCTTACGGCTCAGGACCTGGAAGCAGCCTGTTTACCACAGGAAGGAAAAACAAATTTCAGCGAGGCGGAACGGGTGAAGAACGCGATGCTCGATCGCGCCTGGACCCGGTTTCAGCAGGGAAATTACCCGCAACAGGTAAAGGCTTTTGCGGCGTATAAGGAAAGGGAGCGTTCCTGGCTGCCAGATTTTGCCTGCTTTATGGTGCTGAAGCACCGGCATGGGGGCAAGCCCTGGTATGAATGGGACGACACCTACCGGCTGCGCGATCCCAAAGCCCTGGAGAAGCTGCTGCTGCAGGACCAGCAGGAAGCGATCGAAAAGATCCAGTGGATCCAGTTCGTGTTTGAGGAGCAATGGGCTTCCTTAAAAAACTATTGCAACCAGCGCGCGATCCAGCTGATCGGCGACCTGCCCTTTTATGTGAGCTACGATTCGGCCGATGTATGGGCTAACCGTGCTCTTTTCAGCCTGGATGAAAAGGGTCAGCGCTTAGGACTGGCGGGTGTACCGCCGGATGCCTTCAGTGCCGACGGCCAGCTCTGGGGCATGCCGGTCTATAATTGGGACGTAATGAAGGAGCAGGACTACCGCTGGTGGATCGACCGCCTCAGGCGTAATCGCGAACTCTTCGACCTCGTGCGCCTGGATCATTTCAGGGCCTTTGCCGATTACTGGGAAGTGCCGGCAGGGGAGGAAACGGCTAAGAAGGGACAATGGAAGCCTGGGCCGGGAGTACCCTTCTTCGAGGCCATGCAGCAGGCGCTGGGTGAGCTGCCTTTTGTGGCCGAAGACCTGGGCGAGATCAACCAGGCCGTCTTTGACCTCCGGGATCAGTTCCGGCTACCCGGCATGAAGGTCCTGCAGTTTGCCTTTGATGAGAACCTGGCTCAGTCGGAATATATCCCGCACAACTACACACCGAATTTCCTGGTCTATACCGGCACCCACGACAACAATACCATCCGCGGCTGGTACCGGGAGGATATCGACGACGACACCCGCCTTCGCTTACAGCAGTATAACGGGCAGTCGCTTATGGAGGACGATATCCCTGGCGTCATGGCTCGTATGGCCTATGCATCGGTAGCGCGTATAGCTATCCTGCCGCTACAGGACCTGCTGGGACTGGACCAGATCGCGCGCATGAACATTCCGGCCTCCGGGCAGGATAACTGGGCCTGGAGGTTGTTACCTCATCAGGTCACACAGGCCGCCGCCCGTCAGTTGCGGGAATGGACGGAGCTTTATAACAGGGAGTAGGAGAGTCAATAGTGAATAGTCAATAAGGGAGATTGGGTAAGCAGGACAGTAAGCCTATAAAAAAAGACCGGGTTTGACCCTGGTCTTGAAAACTGTTGAAATTAATACCCGCCATAGCTTCCGCCGGGGCCATCATGATGATAGCCTTTGCGGGCTCTGTTGACCATGTCTTTGGATTGTGCTCTTCTGTTGGTCCGTTCCAGTTCTTCTTTATGCCGGATCGACTCCTTTTTTAGGGTAGGATCCGTATCATCTTCCGTTCTTTTTCGTGTGCGGGGATCATCTTGTGTGGTTTTAGTTACGTTCTGTTTCATTGCTAGCATTTTCGACAATCGTTCTGTTAGAGTATATGCAAAAACAATGCTGTAGATGGCTCCTGAAAACATAATTATGTTAATGCTAATCAGAGAATAAACCGGCCGGATCTAAGGTGTTTCAGGCACACATTTCATAAAGAGGCACAGCCGCTCAGCAGTAGTTATGAACAGGATAAGAACAGGTGGTTATTTTTAAAACTTCTGTAAGAAGAATCTCTCTAACTTTAATAGACAAACGATGAATAGGCACGGTCAACGATGAAATCACTTCCTTTATCTAATACTTTCTGATTTTTTTAAACAGTTGAGAATATTGCAGGTCTAATTAATCATCATGAAACGCCAACCCTTTACCACGATTGAAGAAGCACACCGGGCTCATCGACTGATCAAATCGGGCGTGCAGGTAGCGGAGCGAACCAAAGGATTTTACAAGATCCAGCTCTATCAGCTTCCCGGCTATTACCTGGAGGTCTACCGCCACAGCCACTTCAATGTGATCATCAAGGTGAACAGCTTTACGGATGTCAGCTACCTGGAGCCCTACCTGGAATCTATCGATATTGCCTCCCTTCTCGGCTAAGGCTGGTTTCCCGTTTTCCTCCTTTACAGATCCTTTTCATCCCGGCTAAATCGGGAAATGCACCGTTTTGTCCTCTCAAAACCCTCTTTTGTATAATATATTTCCGGTCCCCTCCGGCTCATAATAGGTTTGCAGCGTCTTTATCATCTCCGAAGAATGGATAAAGCAACCTAAATCAAAAGTTATGAGAAGTTTATTGGCACTCCTGCTCCTGATTGGCGCTTTCGGCGCACAGGCCCAGCAGGTTTCAGGCGTCGTTAAAGAAGCACAAGGGTCAGGCGTGGCCGGTGCTACCGTTTCCCTTATCAAGGCAAAAGATTCCGCAGTGGTGAAGCTGGCCGTTTCAAAAGAAAATGGCCTGTATAGCTTTACAGGTATCAAGGAAGGAAGCTACCGGATCATGGCTACTTACGTAGGCTACCAGAATTCCTACAGCCCTGCTTTTGAAGCCGGAACCGGTGATGTTACGGCGCCCGAAGTACAGATCCAGAAAGCCAGCGGCGACATGAAGAATGTGGTGGTAACCGCTAAAAAGCCGATGGTGGAAGTGAAAGCTGATAAAATGATCGTGAACGTGGAAGGTACCATCAACGCTACCGGAAACGATGCACTCGAACTCCTGCGCAAATCGCCGGGTGTTACCGTTGACAAAGACGATAACCTGAGCCTGAGCGGCAAGAATGGCGTGCAGGTCTATATAGACGGACGGCCTACGCCGTTGTCCGGACAGGACCTGGCCAATTACCTCAAATCCCTGCAATCGACCCAGATCGAAAGCATTGAGCTGATCACCAATCCTTCTGCCAAATATGAGGCAGCCGGTAACGCGGGTATCATCAACATCCGCCTGAAAAAGAACAAGTCACTCGGTGCCAACGGCTCAGTGAATGCCGGATGGAACATCGGTACCTATGCGAAATACAATGCCGGTCTTTCCCTGAACTACCGCAATAAGAATGTGAACCTGTTTGGTAACTACAGCTACAACTCAGGACTGAATGAAAGCAATATGGAGATCAACCGTACGGTGCTGGATACGCTGTTCGAGCAGCGCGGTCTGATCCGCTTCGATAACAGAAGCCATAACTATAAGGCCGGTATCGACTATTTCATCGATAAGAAAAGCACCATCGGTGCCATGGTGAATGGAACGATCTCCGATCCATCCATCACCAACTACAGCCGTACACCGATCTCCTATCAGCCTACGAAGACCGTTGACCGTATCCTGGTAGCCGATAACCGCAGCACGCTGAAGCGGAACAACATCAACTTCAACCTGAACTACAGCTATACCAATCCGGATGGAAGAAGCCTTACGCTGAATGCCGACCATGGTAACTACGATATCAACAACGATCAGTACCAGCCAAACTTCTACTATGCGCCGAACGGACAAACGGTGATCAGCAGCGTCATCTACCAGATGGTAGCGCCTACCACCATCAACATCTCTTCCGGTAAAGCCGATTGGGAACAGAACTTCGCCAAGGGTAAGCTGGGCTTCGGTGGCAAGACCTCCTTTATCAAGACCGATAATGATTTCCAGCGCTATAACATTTCCGGCTCTGTAAAAGATCTGGATCGGGAAAGAAGCAATCGCTTCCAGTACAAGGAGAATATCAACGCGGGTTATGTCAACTATAACAAGCAGCTGAAAGGCAAGATGTTCCAGATCGGATTGCGCGTAGAGAATACCATCTCTGAGGGAACTTCCAACGGTTTAAAGAACAATGGATCCGGATGGGTAGGCTACGATTCCACCTTCAAAAGGAATTATACCGACCTGTTCCCCAGTGCTGCCTTAACCTTCAACAAGAACCCGATGAACCAGGTAAGCCTTACGTACAGCCGTCGTATTGACCGCCCGGCCTACCAGGACCTGAACCCTTTTGAGTTCAAGTTGGATGAGTACACCTTCCAGAAGGGAAACATCAACCTGACGCCGCAGTATACCAACAGCTTCGGTATCACGCATACCTATAAGTATCGCCTGAATACCACGCTGAACTACAGCCATGTAAAAGACCTGTTCACGCAGTTCATCGATACGGCTGAAAAATCAAAAGCCTTCATCACCAAGAAGAACCTGGCTACTCAGGATATCATCAGCCTGAACATAAGCTATCCCTTCTCTTATAAATCCTATAGCGTGTTCACGAATATCAACACCAACTATTCGAAGTACAATGCCGATTTCGGTAAGGATCGTAAAGTGGATGTGGATGCTTTCGGACTGGGCGTATTTATGCAGCACAGCCTGAAATTTGCCAAGACCTGGACAGCTGAAGTAAGCGGATTTTACAATGCGCCTACCATCTACCAGGGATCTTTCAAAGCCAAATCACTGTGGGCGGTTGATGGGGGATTACAGAAGCAGCTGTTCAAAGGCAAAGCGAATATCAAAGCCTCCGTCAGCGATATCTTCCATACCCTGCGCTTCCGTGCCACGAATGATTTCGCCGGACAGAAGTCAGACTTCACCTCCCGTTGGGAAAGCCGCCAGTTCAAGCTGAACCTGACCTGGAGATTCGGTAACAACGGTGTAAAAGCGGCCCGTCAGCGCAATACCGGCGCAGAAGACGAGAACAAGCGTACACAAGGTGGCGGTAACGGTATCGGTATCGGCAACTAAGCCATAACAGTTTTTCAACGGAGCGCAAAGTGATCACTTTGCGCTCCGTTATTACGCACTGTTATGATCAATTTCCTGCTTATATTACTGTTTAACAGCGACCAAAACTTTTGCTTCCGGGCAACTATATGAAGACTAAAAATCGATATTCTTTTCTCAAGGTTTTCTGGGTGGTCTTTGGCCTCTATGTACTGGGACTGCTGATCGGGGTACTGGTCCTGTCTTTTACGCCAAAGCCCGAGATGCAGAGCCAGAAACTGTTCTCGCTGGCCAGCCTCTTGCAGCAGGTGATCGGTATTCTGTACAGTAGCGTCTTCTTTTATTACACCTTAAATTATTTTCATACCTATTTTGTACAGCGGAGAAGCTTTGTGCACTTCCTGCGCCTCAGTGCCCTGGCAGCTGTATTCAGCATGCTGTACCACTTCGGTGTGTATCAGATCCTTCCCGATTTCGAATCGCGTCATAAGCTCACGTTCGCTATGAAGGTCTTTTCCTTTTCGTTCAGCACCTTGTTTTACATCTGTCTCAGTTTGCTGATCGCCTATCTCACCAACCTGCGCGATGATCAGAAGCAGCGGCGTATCCTGGAGGAACAGAAGATGCAGCTGGAAATGGAAAAGTCGCAGGCCAACCTCAACTTTCTGAAAGCGCAGATCAATCCGCACTTTCTGCACAATACCCTGAACTTCCTCTATGCCAAATCACTCCCGTATTCTCCTGAGCTTTCGGAAGGGATCCTGACTCTATCCGATATCATGCGCTACGCCCTGAGTGATGGGAATACAAAGGACGGAAAGGCCCTGCTGAAAGACGAGATCGAGCATGTGCGCAATGTGATTAAAATAAACCAGCTGCGCTACAGCAACTCGCTCACGGTTACCTTCCAGGTGAATGGTGTGATCAACGGAGCCATGATCATCCCGTTTGTACTGATCACGATCGTGGAGAATGCCTTCAAGCATGGTGACCTCAAGAGCAAGGAACAGCCGATCGAGGTATTGCTTTCGATCGATAACGATTACCTGTTCTTTTCGTGCCGCAACAAAAAGAAGACCGGGCCGAAGGAGCTGTCTACGGGACTGGGACTGGATAATATCAAGAAGCGGCTGGACCTGGCCTATGATAAAAATTATTCGCTGGTGATCCGCGATGAGGCAGACCTTTATACAACGGAACTTACAATCAACAAGCTATGATCAATTGTATCATTGTAGACGATGAGCAGCATGCGATCGACATACTGGCGCATTATGCCGGATTGACACCTTATATCAACCTGGTGGGCAGCAGCACCAATCCCATCGAAGCGCTGCAGCTGGTGGCTACACAGCCGGTTGACCTGGTGTTCCTGGATATTCAGATGCCCGAGCTCTCCGGCATCGACTTCATCAAAGCCATCAATGGGAAGGCGAAAGTGATCCTCACTACGGCCTATAGCGAATTTGCATTGGAGGGCTACGAACTGGACGTGGTGGATTACCTCCTGAAGCCGATCCGCCTGCCGCGCTTTCTAACAGCCGTTCAAAAAGCCGTTCGCATCATCGAGGAGGGCGTGGACAGCGCCCGCACGGAAGAAGTGGAGGACGATTATATATTTGTAAAGACCGAGTCGAAGGGCAAGCTGCTCAAGATTAACCTGGAGGATATCGAATACATCGAGGGCATGAAAAATTATGTGGCGATCTACCGCGGCGGACAGAAGACCATGGTCTATACCAGCATGAAAGAGCTGGAAGAGCATTTGCCGCACAAGCATTTCCTGCGCGTTCATAAATCATTCATCATTCCCGTAGCCCGCATTACCGGCATCGAAGGCAATCTCGTCCGTCTTCAGGATGTGAAGGCCGAGATCATGATCGGGGAGAACTATAAGGCAGCCCTTATGGAGATCATCC
>DATAHC010000147.1:0-3330 GCA_036263415.1 Flavisolibacter sp. | reverse complement strand
CCATACGATACGGTGAACCTTTACGATGTAAACGATCCGTCCAAGCTTGTCGGTAAGCAGGTAGTTAAGGTAGAGCCGAATTCTTATAAACATGGCACCTGGACCTATTATAATCCACAAATGGGAACGGTTGAGAAAACGGAAAGCTGGGTCATGGATAAGCCTAAGATCAAAGAGAATATTACCGATGATCTGGCGCCTATCGATGTTACGGATGGCGATGGGAAAAAGAAGGCAGATACGAAAGTTGCTACAAAGCCGAAAGAAGTGCTCGAGTTTGAAAAGAAAAATGCGGGGAAGAAAAAGGTTAAGGTCAGGACGGGAAGTACCGGAGGGTAATAAAAAAGTAATCAAAATAAGAAAGGAGCTGCACAGCTCCTTTCTTAGTTTATAGCCTGATGTTACATTCAGGCGAAGACGGCTTAGTCATCATTTATGTGATCCCTTGTCGAAGTACTTACGGAAGAACAGCAACTGATATTCGATGGCGTTCCTCCAGTAGTCCCAATCGTGGGTTCCCGGTCTTTCAATATAGTCATGCGGGATCTTCAGCTTCAGCATTTTTTCATGCGCCGCACGGCTCATCCCAATGATACGGTCCTGTGTTCCGCAATCGATAATGATCGCCAGCGAGTCTTTTGGATAATGCTCCATCTCCTTCATGATCGACAGGTCATGGTACAGCTGCCGGTTCGCTGCCGTATCACCCAGTCGCTTTTCCACATCATAACCCTGGGTAATGTATTCGATCAGCAACGCGCCGCTCATGCTGCCGCAGCCTCCGAAAAGATCGGCATGCCGGAACCCAAGAAACAACCCGCCATGGCCTCCCATGCTTAATCCGGTTATGGCCCTGCCGCTTCTTTCCTTAATGGTTTTATAGTGGGCATCAATATAATCAGGTACCTCCCGGGCCACATGTGTTTCGTATTTCATGCTGGTATCGACAGGGCTGTCGAAGTACCAGCTGCTCACAGCGCCGTCAGGACACACAATGATCATCTGGTACTGATCTGCCAGCGTACTTAGCTGCGGTACTCTTTTAATCCAGTTACTGTAAGAGCCACCGTGACCATGTAACAGGTAAACCGCCGGGAACACCTTAGGACCTCCGGCTTTCCCTTCGGGTGTAATTACCACGCATTTGATCGTTTTGTGCATGGCCTGGCTGAAAATAGCTACCGTGTCCACTTTGCCGGCATAGCTACGGGTAATTCCAAAGAGTAAAATAAGCGCCGCTAATTTTTTCATTACAAGGTGTTTGTGCAATAAATTTATCATCTTTCAGCATTCAATCCCAAATAAGCTGTTCTGCCGACAGCTCAACCAAATTGCCATGAGAAAATTTCTAACTGCCGTCATTTGTCTTTTATCTGCCGGTGCGTTTGCACAGGATCTTTCTTATTACCTCCCGGATAGTGTTACCTACGATCCTGCTATCCCCAAACCTAAAGAGGTCATTTACCACGAGGTAGGTGAGTGGCACGTCACTCACGACCGGCTGGTGAATTATATGCAGGCACTGGCCAAAGCTGCGCCGCAGCGGATCAGGCTGGAGACCATGGGCTTTACCTATGAGGGGAGGCCGCAGGTGTTGCTGATCATCACCTCACCGAAAAATCAGCAAAACCTGGAACAGATACGGCAGCAGCACGTACGGCTGACCGATCCCTCCTATACGGGTAATCTTCCTCTGGAAGATATGCCCATAGTGGTGTATATCGGCCATTCCATTCACGGAAATGAGAGTAGCGGCGCCAATGCTTCTTTATTAAGTGCTTATTACCTGGCAGCTGCTCAGGGTAAGCAGATCGATGACCTGCTGGAGCATACCGTTATTCTCTTCGACCCTTCTTTCAATCCGGATGGCCTCCAGCGGTTTTCCACCTGGGCCAATCAGCATAAAAGCAAGAATCTGGTCACAGATCCGAATTCCCGCGAATTCAACGAAGTCTGGCCGGGCGGCCGCTTTAATCATTACTGGTTCGACCTGAACCGTGACTGGCTACCCGCGCAGCACGTCGAAAGCCAGAACCGATTGAAATGGTTTCACCAATGGAAACCGAATATTCTCACCGATCACCATGAGCAGGGCAGCAATGCAACCTTCTTCTTTCAGCCCGGTGTTTTATCAAGGGTCAATCCACTGACTCCGTTACGGAACCAGGAACTCACTGATAAAATGGGTAAGTTCCATGCGGCCTTCCTGGACCGGATCGGTTCACTCTATTTCACGAAAGAGAATTATGATGATTTTTATTATGGCAAGGGTTCTACTTATCCCGATGTGAACGGGGCTATCGGCATCTTGTTCGAACAGGCCTCTTCCCGCGGTCATGCGCAACAAACGGCTAATGGCATTCTTCGGTTTCCCTTCACCATCAAAAATCAGTTCACGACCACCTTGTCTACTCTTGAAGCGGCAAAAGCATTGCGGGTCGAATTTCTGCAGTGGCAGCGCACGTTCTATAAAACAGCAATGACCGAGGCGGCTGCTTATCCGGTTAAAGCCTTTGTATTTGGCGACCCGGCCGACCAGGGTAAAACCAACATCATGGTGAATATGCTTCGCAGGCACCAGATTGAGATCTATCGGCTGAATGGGGATATAAAGGCCAACGGATATGATTTCAAAAAGGGAAATGCTTTTATAGTCCCGGCCAATCAGGCTCAGTTCCGACTCATCCGCGGCATCTTTGAAAAAACACTCAACTATAAGGATAGCCTGTTCTATGATATCACGGCATGGACCATGCCTCTGGCGTTCGGACTTCCTCATGCCGAACTGACTGCCGCGCAATTCGGAGGGCCGATGGTTGGGGAGCAAATCACTGGCGATCTTACTATGAAAGGTGCCGTCCTTGGAGGTAAAAGCGATTATGGTTACCTGATGGAATGGAGCGAATTCTATGCTCCGGCGGTGCTTTATGAGCTGCAGGCCGCAGGCATCACTACAAAAGTGGCAACAAGCCCCATCGATATGAAACTGGATGAAGGAACCAGGCATTTCAATTATGGAACGATATTGATTCCGGTTTCCATGCAGACACTGTCGGCGGCGCAGTTGTTCGAGACTATCAAAAAGCTTTCAGAGAAATATGCCATCAACATACAGGCGGTGAAAACAGGAAATGTAACAACCGGCAGCGACCTGGGAAGCAGTCATTTCATTTCCTTATCCAGGCCTGCGATTGCAACGGTAACAGGCGCAGGAGTAAATGCACTGGATGCCGGCGAATTATGGCATCTCCTGGATCAGCGATTCAATATCCCGGTCAGTCAGTTGGAGCCGGCCACCTTCAATCGTGTTGAGCTTGGGAAATACAATAC
>DATAHC010000146.1:0-11489 GCA_036263415.1 Flavisolibacter sp. | reverse complement strand
GAAAAATGGAAGATAATAGAACTATAGTAATCACTGCTTTCTGGAATGTCGTATATTAAACATCAAATATCCGTTACTGTTAAGCCTTTAACCTACTAACGATTTATTTTCTGATGACTGCTCAATCTTACCGCTACCTGCTATGCTTAGGAATTTTCCTGTATAGCAACCTTTTCCTGAATGCTCAGGCAATTACCGACACGGTTGCGGGAGGTCCGCTTCCACAATTCATGCGCGACCAGTATAAAAGCCGTCTGGGAGGCAGTGCCTCCATTTACAATGGAACAGAATATACCAGTACCTACCCGGAAACCAAAGGCAGCCCATTCTTCCATGAACTGGGGTTTACGGAGGGGTCCATTATCTATGATGGCACCTACTATCCGCAAATTCCATTGCTCTATGACCTGGCTTCTGCTTCTCTCTGTACAAAAGGGTTACAGGGACAGGCGCTCCGGCTGCTCCCTTCCAAAATAAGCCGTTTCACTATCGATGGCCATCAGTTCCTTTCGATTTCAGAACCAGATAAATCGCTTCCGGAGGGGTTTTACGATATCCTTTTTGAAAAAATGGCTGTCAGCTTCCTGGTCAGCCGAAAGAAGGTACCGGTAAGGGGGCTTTCCACGGAAGAACCCTATCATTTCTCGACCTACCAATCCTATTTTATCAGAAAGGATTCGTCTTACACGGAGATCAACAGTAAAAATGATTTCCTGTCCTTGTTTCCGGAGGTAAGAAAGGAGCTCAAAAAGCATTGGTCTGACCAGAAACTGGATTTCAAAAAAGAGCCGGAGGCTGCCATAGTGGAAAGCCTTGTTTATTATTATTCAAAATTGAAAGCCGGCTTATGAAAAGACGAATCCGGATATCCATTTTAGCAGGTATACTACTGATCACGTCCTTTCAGATGCTGCACGCACAGGACAGTACGGTAACTGCCAGTTATGAAAATACCCCCTTTTTGAAATTTATTGAAGACCTGGAAGCCAAAACGGCCTTTCACTTTTATTTTAAATCGTCGGATCTGGACAGCTTCCGGGTTACTGCTCGTGCCGATGCGATCGCTTTACCTGATTTGCTGGCTATGGTTTTCAGGGGAACAGCCTACCAATTCTCCATAGATGCAGAAAAGAATGTTTATATCACGAAGGGACAACCTATTCAAACAACGCTGCCGGAGGATTTTTTCAAGACCGGCATGACGGATGTTGCAGGGACCCGACCTGTAGTTCCTGTTACAGAGACAACCTCTAAAGCAAGGATCAGGACCTCAGATGAGAACCGCCTCTTTGAAATCGGCAATAAGGGGGCTGGTTCCGGAAAGGAAAAGGTCACCCTGTCCGGATATTTCCGCGATTTGAAAAGCGGTGAGCCGATTTCTGGTGCGGCCATTTATGTAGACAGCCTTTCTTTAAGCGTATTGTCCGATCAGTACGGCTATTATGCACTAACCCTACCGCGTGGAAGGCATCAGCTTCAGATCTCAAGTATCGGTATGAAAAACGAAAGACGGCAACTGATGCTTTACAGTGAAGGACGCCTGAACATTGAGCTGACCGAATACATACCCAGCCTGAAAGAAGTGGTAGTGGTAGCGGAAAGAAACAGTAATACACGGGCGCTGACCATGGGAACCACACGGCTTTCTATCAAGACCATCAAACAGGTTCCGGTAGTATTCGGGGAGGCCGATGTGCTGAAAGTAGTGCTCACCCTTCCTGGCGTTACTTCGGTAGGAGAAGCCACTACCGGATTTAATGTGAGGGGTGGGTCAACCGATCAGAACCTGATCCTTTTCAATGATGCCACCATCTATAATCCTTCGCACCTGTTTGGCTTTTTCTCCGCTTTTAATCCGGATGTTGTTAAGAGTGTCGAGCTGTATAAAAGCGCTATTCCGGAAAAGTACGGAGGACGCCTGTCTTCTGTTCTCGATGTCACCACCAAGGAAGGTAACAGTAAGAAGTTTTCAGGATCAGCCGGCATCGGGCCGCTCACCAGCAAGCTGGAACTGGAAGGACCGATCATAAAGGATAAAACCACTTTTGTAGCCAGTGCACGCTCCAGCTATTCGGACTGGCTGCTGAAGAAAATACCGAATTCTTCCTATAGCAACAGCAGCGCTTCCTTTTATGATGCGGATCTGCATATTACCCATGCAGCCAATGCGAAGAATACGGTTTATCTCAATGCGTATATCAGCAGCGATCGTTTTCGCCTCAATAATGATACCTCATACCGGTACGGTAACAAAAGCTTTAATGGTAAATGGAAACATAATTTCAACAGCCGCTTCTTTGGAATTGTTACAGTTGGAACAGATCATTATGATTATCGGGTTTCGAGCGAACAGAATCCCGTGAACGCCTATAAGCTTTCTTTTTCCATACAGCAGTATAACGGCCGGGCCGACTTTACCTTCACGCCCAGCAGCAAGCATGCTTTCCGGTTCGGGCTCAGCTCAACGCTGTATCAGCTGCATCCTGGAAACCTCGATCCTGTGGGCTCCCAGTCGCTGGTATTTCCCGACCAGGTTCCACATGAACAGGGATTGGAAAGTGCTGTTTACCTGGGCGACCAGTATTCCGTCAGTGATCGTTTTTCAATAAATGCCGGTCTGCGCTATTCCGTATTTAATAACAGGGGGCCACAGACTACCTATATATATGCCGATGGACTGCCCAGAGATAAAACAACCCTGATCGATTCTGTTTCCTATAAGAAAGGTTCGGTTGTTAAGACCTATGCCAACCCGGAGATCAGGGTAGGATTACGATATTCCCTTTCAGACAACGCATCAGTGAAGATCAGTTATAACACCCTTCGCCAGTATATCCATTCCCTTTCCAATACCAATGCCATCTCACCTACAGATGTATGGAAGCTCAGTGATACATATATCAGGCCGCAGGAAGGGGAGCAATGGTCCTTAGGCTTCTATCAGAACTTCCAGTCGAATACGATCGAGACATCACTCGAAGTATATTATAAACGGATCAAGCATTATCTGGATTATAAGAGCGGAGCAAAACTGATCATGAATCATTATATCGAAACCGATATTATCAATTCAGAGGGCAGAGGCTATGGTGCCGAGCTTCTGATCAAGAAAACCAGCGGGAAGCTGAATGGCTGGATTAGCTACACCTATTCCAGGATCGAGCTGCATTCCGCCGACCCTCTGGCAGGGGAATCGATCAATGAAGGCCGGTATTACCCGGCCAATTACGATAAGCCGCATAGTGCAAATTTCCTGGGAAATTATAAATTCTCTCATCGGTATAGTTTATCGTTCGGGGTTACCTATAGTACCGGGCGGCCGATTACACTGCCGATTGCCCTTTTCGATCTGGGCGGATCGCAGCGGGTCCTCTATTCAGATCGTAATCAGTACCGGATACCGGATTATTTCAGGGCAGACCTGTCTTTCATGATCGAGGGCAACCATAAGGTGAACCAGAAGACCCATAATTCCTGGTCTTTCGGCGCCTACAATCTGACAGGACGTAAGAATCCCTATTCCATATATTTTATTGAAGAGAACGGCAAGATCAAAGGATATAAATTATCCATTTTCGGTAGCGTCATCCCTTTCGTAACCTATAATATCCGGTTTTAAAGTGAAGTTGATGTTACCATATCTGTTAGTAATAGGTTTTGCTTTATATGGCTGTAAGCAGGTATATGAACCACCCGCCATCAAGGCGACCCATAATTACCTCGTGGTCGAAGGGATCATCAATGGCACAAATGATTCCAGAACAGAGATCCGGTTATCAAGGACAAGAAATCTCACCGATACGTTTTTGGTCCAGGCAGAATTGGGGGCCAGAATAACGATACAAGGAAAGAACGGCTCCAGTTATCTTTTACAGGAGGCAGCAAACGGATTATATGCGACAGACCATCTTGCGCTGGATCAAAACGGACTGTATCGCCTGGAAATCGTTACAGCGGACGGAACAAGGTTCTCGTCGCAATACGTACCGGTGAAGCAGACACCACCTGTTGACAGCCTCACCTGGACCCAGGATAAGGATGTCAGTATATATGTAGCGACCCATGATCCTGGAAATAAGTCTATCTATTACCAGTGGGACTTTGAAGAAACATTTGAGTATACCGCAACGTATAAAACTATTTTAGGAGTAAAAGACGGGTTGATCTTTTTCAGGGACACTACGAACCAGATCTATACCTGCTGGAAGACAGAGCACTCCACGGATCTGAATCTCGCCTCCTCACTGAATTTGAGCGAGGATAGGATCAGCCATCATCAGGTTCAGGTTATTCCGCAGAATTCTGATAAGATCGGTATCCGGTATAGCATCTTGGTACGGCAGTATGCCCTCACCGAGGAGGCATACCGGTATTTTCAGGTTCTTCAGAAGAATACCCAGCAATTGGGAACCCTTTTTGATGCGCAGCCTTCACAGTTGAAAAGCAATATCATTAACGAATCCAATACCAGTGAGCCCGTAATAGGTTATGTGAGTGCGGCTACCATTCAAAACAAGCGGCTGTTCATCGAAAATGGAAACCTGTCCAACTGGCTTCCATTGCCCAATGAACAATTCTGTAAACAGGAGATCATACCGCAGGACCCCGATAATTTTTTGATCTATAAGAACCCGGATACGTCTTTCGCACCCTGGTATTTTGTAACAGCCGGAAGCGGTATCGTGATCAATAAGCGGAGCTGTCTGGATTGTACCCTGAAAGGTGGCGTAAACCAGCGCCCATCGTACTGGTAATAGAAACACGAGATAGGTGAACTGGAAAGCAATTAAGAAGATATATAGTATTGAACTATTTAAATAAATGAAAAATATGAGGCCTGTTTTCATAGTTCTGATCGGGCTTTTAGGCATACTTTATTCCTGTAAGCAACCCTATGAACCGCCGGCTGTCAAGGCCAATTATAATTTTCTGGTGGTGGACGGTACCATCAACGCCAGTCCCGATTCAAGGACACAGATCCTTTTATCACGGACCCGTAATCTTACGGATACATTTGTGGCATCGCCGGAGTTAAATGCTCAGGTTCGTATCGAGGGGAAAGGAGGCGGCGTGTATAACCTGGCGCCTGCAGGAAATGGGGCCTATAGCATTGAACACCTTACCCTTAATCCGGATGACCAATACAGGCTTCGCATTACTACTGCTGATGGAACCCGGTATGCATCTCAATATGTTGCCGTCAAAAAAACACCTCCGATTGACAGCCTCACCTGGGAGCAAAATAAGGATGTAGAGATCTTTGTCAATACACACGATCCGGAAAACAAGGCCCGGTACTACAAATGGGATTTTGAGGAGACGTATGAATATAATGCTACAGAGAAAACAATTTTGGGTGAAAAGGATGGACTGATTTTTATCCGGGATACCTCCAACCAGATCTACACCTGCTGGAAAACAAACTTTTCAACAGATCTGAATCTCGGTAGCTCCATAAATTTAAGCCAGGATGTGATCAACCATGCACGGGTTCACATTATCCCGGATAATTCCGAGAAGATCGGCATCCGGTATAGCATACTGGTAAAGCAATATGCTCTTACCGAGGATGCCTTCCGATACTTTCAGATACTCCAGAAAAACACCCAGCAGCTGGGCAGTATTTTTGATGCGCAACCCTCACAGCTTAAAAGCAATATTATAAATGAATCGAATACCAGTGAGCCGGTGATCGGTTTTGTTCATGCTGCCTTTCTTCAAACCAAACGGCTGTTCATAACCAAATATGAAGTGACGAACTGGATACCGGTTCCGGAGGAATTATTCTGCAGGATCGAAACGATACCACAAGACCCTGATAATTTCTTGATCTATAAATTTCAAGATACATCCTTCCGTCCCTGGTATTTTGTGACGGGAGGTATCATTTTAAATAAAGGACGGTGCCTTGACTGCACCATGAAAGGAGGTGTCAATCAAAAGCCCGCCTACTGGTAAAAAATAATCTAAAGTAATTTGATGGTACAACGTATTTCTTTCCTGCTCTGTTTACTTTTTGCGCAGCTGGCATATGGGCAGGATGCTGCTTTACAGGAGTTACAGTCCCAGGTCTATCAAAATCAATTGAAAATTCCAAGAGAGAAGGTCTTTGTCCATTCCGATAAAAGCACCTACCTACCGGGTGAAACCATTTGGATGAAACTCTATGTGATTGATGCGGCTTCGCACGCCCCAACAGTGATCAGCAAGGTAGGATATGTGGAGCTTTTATCGGGTAGTGAACCAGTCATGCAGGCTAAGATCAGTCTGGAAAAGGGAAG
The DNA here is from genome assembly GCA_036263415.1 of Flavisolibacter sp. Lineage (GTDB taxonomy): Bacteria > Bacteroidota > Bacteroidia > Chitinophagales > Chitinophagaceae > Flavisolibacter. The sequence goes on along the minus strand of DATAHC010000146.1, from coordinate 5,208 downwards.
TGGAGAAGGTTCGTTTCTGATTCCATCTTCAATAGCCACAGGTAACTATATCCTAAGGTCCTATACCAACTGGATGAAAAACGGAGATCCTTCTTTATATTTTGAAAAGACCATCTCAGTGATCAACGTATCGCGAAATATAAAAGCACAACAGCAAGTCAGGAAATCATATACCCTGCAGGTATTCCCGGAAGGAGGTAATATGGTAAGTGGGCTTGAAAACTACTTTGGTTTCCAATTCACGGATGAATACAATATGGGGATCTCGGGCAAAGGCTTTATACTCAGTTCGGATGGCGATACAGTTGCCCGTATGGAAACCTTCAAATTTGGGATCGGCTCTTTTAACTTTTCCCCGAAAAAGGGGGTAACATACAAAGCAGTAATGCCCACTACTGATGGAAGTATTACAAGCGCTATGCTGCCAGCAGCGTACGATCAGGGGTATGTTATACATCTGACATCTCAAGGAAAAGCTGTAATAATTGATGTAAAAGCAAGTGCGGATGCCGAAGGGAAACCCGTTTACCTGATCGGTTCCAATAGCAGGAATATTGTTTGTGCGTTTAAACAGACTATATCACAAGCAAATGCCCGCTTCACCATTGACATGGATAAGCTGCCGGCTGGAGTGAACGATCTGATCTTGTTCAACGAGTTGAAGCAACCCCTCTGTGAGCGACTCTACTTTAAACGGCCGGAAAAAGGGAAGGGAGTTCAGTTGAAAACCGGACAGTCAGCATATGGTAGGCGGGAACAGGTAGTAGTGGAACTGGATACAGATTCCGCTTTGTATGCACAATCGCATTTTTCAGCATCGGTATACCGACTCGATTCGCTGCAAATGAGTCCTGAGATGAATCTGGAGTATTATTTCTGGATGCAGTCTGAACTGAAAGGAACCATCCAGGAGCCTGATTATTATTTTGAAACGGCTTCCGCAGAAACGGATCAGGCCCTCGATAATCTGATGCTCACACATGGATGGAGGAGGTTTGACCGGAATACAACATTAGCAGATAAAATGCCTTCTTTTCAGTATCTGCCGGAACCCGATGGAGTGATTGTATCCGGAACGCTCATAGATAAAAGAAGTAACCAGCCTGCTTCAGGAATCACTGCCTATCTGTCCTGGCCCGCACCGGCAGCCAAAGTGGTGAATGCAGTCAGCAGCTCGGATGGGAGACTATACTTTCCACTTAAGGATATTTATGGTTCCAATGAATTGGTAGTACAAACCAATAACCGTGTGGACAGCTTCTACCGGGTGGATCTCGACCCGGCTTTTTCCACCCATTATTCAGGAAGTAAGATACCGGCTTTCAGGGTTTCGGAGGACCTGAAAAAAGTATTGGAGAATCAGTTTCTGAACAGTCAGGTTCAGAATGCTTTCTATGCGGAACAGGCACTTCAATTCCGGTTGCCGGATAACCTGGACACCTCAGCTTTTTATGGAATACCGGATAAGCGATATTATCTGGATGATTATACACGCTTCCCTACAATGGAGGAAGTGATTCAGGAATATGTAAATGAGGTCCGCCTCACAAGGGAACAGGGCCAACCCCATTTCCAGGTAGTCAACCTGCCCTATAAGAAACGTTTTGAAAAGGATCCGTTGGTTTTGATAGACGGGGTACCGGTTTTTGATCCGGCCAAGATCATCCGCTTCGATCCTTTAAAAATTAAAAGGATCGATGTCATGGCGCGCACCTATTTCTGGGGTAATGTTATCAACGATGGAATTGTAAGCTACGCCTCCTATGAGGGTAACCTGGCAGGTTTTGAGCTGGACCCGAATGCCGTTGTGGTGCAATATGAAGGGATCCAGTTGAAAAGGGAGTTTTATGCTCCTTCCTATCCTACACCCGAAGCAAAGGCATCACATTTGCCCGACAGGCGAACGGTATTGTTATGGGCCCCGGAACTCAAAGTGAATAGCAATGGTAAAATCAGGTTGCAGTTTTACACTTCAGACGTGCCGGGAAGTTACCAGGTAGTTGTTCACGGAATAACTGATGCCGGTCAGTGGATCAGCTCTAAGGCTCTATTCTCCACAAAATAAATACAGCTGTCAAAAATTGTTTTCCTTTGGACGATAAGCATCGGTGTATGAATGCAGAAACTATAAAAACGGGACTACTTTCCTTTGGCATGAGCGGATGGGTGTTTCACGCGCCTTTTATTGAGGCCCATCCTCGGTTTACACTTTATGGTGTATGGGAGCGAAGTAAGAACCTGGCTGTTCAGAAATACCCGGAAGTAAAGACGTTTCGTATGCTGGAAGACTTGCTGAAGGATCCTTCTGTTGAACTGGTAGTGGTTAATACCCCTAATGCCACCCATTATGAATATACAAGGAAAGCCTTGCTAGCAGGCAAGCATGTAATTGTTGAAAAGCCATTCACGGTTCATACTACTGAAGGAGAGGACCTGATAGGCCTGGCCAATGAAAAAGGATTGCTTTTGTCGGTATATCATAATCGCCGATTCGATAGCGACTTTCGCACCATCCGGTCGGTGATCAGTTCAGGTGTTTTAGGCCCTCTTTCGGAAGCAGAGTTTCATTATGACCGGTTCCGTATCGAACTCAGTCCGAAAGTGCATAAGGAGACACCGGGAGCCGGAACTGGGTCACTTTATGATCTCGGATCGCATCTTATTGATCAGGCCCTTCAATTATTTGGAATGCCGTATGCTCTATTTGCGGACATACAAACGATAAGGCCACATTCCCAGGTAGATGATTATTTTGAGCTATTACTGTATTATCCATCTTTTCGGGTGCGTCTCAGATGTAATAATATGGTATGCGAGCCACTGCCGGCCTATACGGTTCATGGAAGCAAAGGATCTTTTCTGAAACAAAAGACAGATGTGCAGGAAACCGCGCTTCAGGCAGGATTGAAGCCGATAGGAACGGAATGGGGCCAGGAGCCGATTGCGGAAAGAGGTCTTCTGCATACGATATCCGATGGTAAGAATCAAAAGAGCCATGTACCTTCCGAACCGGGTAATTATATGGATTATTATGAAGGGATCTATCAGTGCCTGCGTGAAGGAAAGGCTAACCCGGTGCCGGCAGAAGGAGCCTTACAGGTAGTAAAGATTATAGAACTGGCATTTAAAAGCAGTGAGGAGCAAAAACTGGTAAAGCTCGCCTGACCGTCATTACAATCCTGGATGATACGGAACTAAATTAAAAAAGCATTGTATGACCTATACCAAATACCTGTTTCTGATGGCACTTATTTTTACGTTCCTGACATCAGTAGGGCAGGTTAAAGACAGGTTTGCCGTCATAGCGTACTATGCGGGCAACCGGCCCGCTCAGGTGGATAGTTTCGCCGCTGAAAAATTAACCCATATCATTTTCAGCTTCTCCCATCTGAAAGGCAATCAGCTGCATATCAATAATCAAAAAGATTCAGCGGTAATTGAAAAGCTGGTAGGCCTTAAACAAAGGAACCCCTCATTGAAAGTGTTATTATCATTGGGCGGTTGGGGCGGCTGCGAAACCTGTTCTTCCGTTTTTTCCTCAGCTGAAAGTCGTGATAGCTTTGCCACTTCAGTGAAGGAACTTACCAGCTATTTTAAAACCGACGGCCTTGATCTGGATTGGGAATATCCGGCCATAGAAGGGTATCCGGGACATTTATACCAGCCGGATGATAAGCCTAACTTTACTGCCCTGGTCTCTCAGTTGCGAAAGACGATGGGTAAGAAATTTTTACTAACCTTCGCGGCTGGTGGTTTTAAAGATTATATTGACCGTTCCATTGAATGGAAAAAAGTCATTGCACAGATCGATCTGGTCAATATTATGACCTATGACCTGGTTAATGGATTTTCTAAGGTAACAGGACATCACACACCTTTATATAATACGTCAACCCAGAAAGAATCGGTCGATAATGCTGTTAGCATGCTTATAAAAGCCGGAGTACCCAGGCGCAAATTGGTGATTGGCGCTGCATTTTACGGAAGGATGTGGGAGGAGGTTGCCATAGAAAATAATGGGCTTTATCAGGCTGGTAATTTCAAAGCAGGTATACCGTATCGGTTGTTCTCCAGCCAGCTTTCACCGGATAGTGGATTTATTTATCGTTGGGATGAAGTGGCACAGGCGCCTTATATCTATCATCCGGAGCAAAAACTATTCATTACCTACGATGATAAGCGCTCGGTAGCATTAAAAGCCAAGTATGTGAAAAAGAAAAAGCTGGGCGGAATAATGTTCTGGCAATTAACGGAAGATACGTATGAAGAAGGCCTTCTGAGTGCAATTGATCATGAGCAGGGGAAATAATATAGTAAGTTGACTTTGTTTTCATAGCCGCCTCCTTATTTTTCTTCAAAGCTGGACCGGAAACTTTTCAATGCCTGGCACAGGAGGTTACGGACTACCTGGTAATTCAGATTCATAACGGCACTTACTTCATCATAATCCAGTCCTTTATATATTTTCAGATAGATCACCTCCTTTTGGCGCGGTGGTAGTTTATCCAGTGCTTCCAGCACCTGCCGGTTCAGTTCATTACGGCTTTGCTCTTCGATCAGTAAGGTTTCATGACTGAGTTCAAAAGGCTCCTGGTCCTGCTCTTCCAGACTGGTGACAGGTTTGTTTCCCCTGAAATGTTTATAAAGTTTAAATTTTACGGCCTGTATCAGGTAAGCTTTAACCGAATGAACCGGACGGGAAGGCTTCTTTTGCCAGATTTCAATGAATAGTTCCTGAATAGCATCTTCCAGAACCTCGGATTCCCTGCATATTTTCTGACCGTATTGATAAAGCAAGGGGTAATGCCGCCGGAAAAGGGAACTGAATGCTTCACGGTCGCCCCGCATGGCAGCATTCCATAGTTCTATATCAGACAGTTCCGTTAGCAATCCTCAAAACAGTTTGGTCAATAAGTATCAGCAAATTAGGAATCTAAATCACATCCAGCAAGAATAAAAACTAATTAAAAAAAATAATTTGCAGGAACATTACAGATCATAATTTGATGGTACTATACTAAAATAACCTTCGTTCGTGAACTTACATTTTAATTCTTTTGAAGAGGTTTTGGCGCATGAGCATTTCCAGGCCTGGTATTACCGGACCGATGCCGATCGTGCGAAGCAGTGGGAACTTTGGTTACTGCAAAATCCTTCTTATGTACCCCTTGTTCAAGACGCCATTTCAACCCTGAAGAAAATTCAGCT
>DATAHC010000145.1:0-15048 GCA_036263415.1 Flavisolibacter sp. | reverse complement strand
ACCCGAAAGCTCGGTGATCCGCTCATGCTTCAGCTGGGTCAGGAACTGTTGCTGGTTCAGACCAGGCATGGCAACGGACAACGGACGCAAGCCCGCTCTCTGACGCACCTTGTCTACAAAAGGATAAGCCTGTGCGGTCTGGCCTAAGGCATTCAGGGCTTCTGCATACAGCAGCAGCACATCGGCATAGCGCAGGATGCGGGTATTATTACCGGAATGGAAGACTTCACCATTCATGGTAGCATCGTCCAGCATCTTACGGAAGTAAACGGTTTTATTGGTAGCGACACCGATCGGATCATTCAGATCATTGGAATAACCTCTGGAGGTCCAGGTCTCGCCATAGACCATGGTAAAATCCGGTCCTCTTTCATCCGTTGAGTCATACAGGAAGGAAGCGGCAATACGGGGGTCGCGGCCACCGCCTGCCTGGGTTTCTTTCAGCATTTCCCATACCAGCCAGCGATGTGCCTGGCCATCGGTAAAGCCGATCGGGCGGGGAGCGAAGAAAGGAGGAATGGACGTACCGTAGTTCAGCTTGTCCGGAGTATGGTTCGGGTCTCCGTCACCGGCATCGTTGTCAAAGGCATCGATGGGGTTGGCGGCATTCTGGAATTCAAACACCGATTCGGAATTGTTCTCGGTAGTCTCGAGAAAATTATCCCGGTAGTTGGGCACCAGGCTGTAGATAGAAGCACCTGGGCCTTCTGCCAGCCATTGCAGGGCATCTTTCGCCTGCTGGTATTTACGCTGCTGCATGTATACTCTTCCCAGCATGCCGAAAGCGGCTCCTTTAGTGGCCCTTCCTTTATTGCTGATATCATACGTAGTGGGAAGGCTTGCGGAAGCATCGGTAAAGTCCTGCGCTGCCTGGGTATACACCGCATCCTGTGTGGAGGTGGGCGGGTAATCCGTAGGCTTGGAAGCGTTCAGCAGAATGGGAACATTGCCATAGTTCAGTCCCAGGGTATAGTAGAAAAAGCCCCTCATGAATTTGGCCTCTGCCAGCAATTGCTGCTTCAGCGTATTGTCCATGTTGATATTGGGCACGTTATCCAATACTTGGTTGGCGCGGTTGATGCCGATATAGCAGTCCTGCCATAAGCTGGCGATCAGCCCGTCGTTATAGTTCTCGTAGTTGAACAGGTCGTAGTAGTTGCGGATCCAGGGCGCCGGACTGGTGCTGAATCCTTCATCAGCGCGAACGATGGTGATAAAGTGCATCCACCGGCTGATACCCGCCCGGTGATAGGTGCTATACATCGCATTCACGCCCAGCTGCGCATCGGCTGCTGTCAGCCAGAACTGCTGGGTAGTGGAGGTGTTGGGATTGGTAATGTCCAACTCCGATTTCTTACAGCCTGCAGCCAGTAAGGCGGCGAAAGCCAGGGTTATATAAATTCGTTTCATTTGAATAGTTGTTTAAGATTAAAAATCTGCCTGGATACCCACAGAGATCACACGGCTGGCAGGCCAGTTACCGGCATCGAATCCGCGGGAGATCACACCGGTACCCTGAACGTCCGGATCCAGTCCTTTGTACTTGGTAATGGTGAACAGGTTTTGTCCGCTTATATAAATGCGGGAATTATTGAAACCGGCAGCGCTGAGGATGCTCCTGGGGAAAGTATAGGCGATCTCCAGGTTACGCACGCGCACATAAGAGCCGCTTTCCAGCCAGCGGTCGGTCTGGGCCATGTTGTTGGTAGACACGGTAGGATCGCTGGATTGGTCAACCGCCAGGCGGGCATCGGTTCCGTTCGGGTTGCTGGTAGACCAGGGATTGATATCGCTGCGGAAATTGGCCAGCTGATAGCTGTCCAGCTGACGACGGATGTCGTTATAGATCTTGTTGCCGAAAATACCGACCAGCTGCAGGTTAAAGCTGAACTGCTTGTAAGAGCCATTGAACTGGGCTCCTGCCTGGAACGAAGGCCAGGGTGAACCGGCGTACTGACGGTCGTCATTGTTGATGGTACCATCGCCATTGGCATCTATATAACGGATATCACCCGGTTTGGCATTGGGCTGGATCTTGATACCGGCCTTGTTTACATAGGCATCGATCTCGGACTGGCTTTTGAAGATGCCATCTGATTTGATCACATACCACTGACCGATGGCATGTCCAACCTGTGCCCTGATAAAATTACCGGACTCGATATAATCAACCTGGTTGCCGCTGGCATCAGCACCCCGGTTACCTACATTAACCACTTCGTTATGAATCGTGGTGAAGTTGGCCGATACATCCCACTTGAAAGGGGAGTTGCTGGTAGGGCGGCTGCGATAGGTGGCGGAGAATTCGATACCGTTGTTCTTGATCGAAGCTGCATTCACCGCAGGATTTCCGCTACCGCCTAAATAGTTGGCCAGCGGCAGGAACACCAGTACATCTTCCGAAAGGGAATTATAGACATCAAAAGAAACAGACAGGCGGTTGGCAAACAGGTTCGCATCGAAACCGGCGTTCTTCTGGGTTCTGCTTTCCCAATGGATGTCAGGGTTAGTGATCAGCGCCTGGTAAACTCCGGTGAAGACACCCTGGTTCACACCATATACAGCACGGGGATAGGTATTCACAACTGCCAGGTAATCCCAGGAGCCCAGCACGTCGCTGAAGCCCAGCTTACCGTAAGAAGCGCGCACTTTCAGGTCATTGATCCAGTTCACTTTGAAGAAGTCCTCGCGGCTCAGTCTCCATGCTGCGGCAACCGATGGGAAACGACCGGTGCGGAAATCGGAACCGAAACGCGAATCCTGGTCAATACGGCCGGTAAGGGTCAGCAGGTATCGGTCATTATAAGAATAATTGATCCGTCCCAAGTAACCGTGAGAGCGCCAGAAAGTAGGCGTTCCGCCGGCTGCGGATAAAGTACCCGTTGCGGAATTGATCGTTGTATATAAGGTTCCGTTGGCATTCAGCAGGTTCACGCGTCCGCCGCTGGTCACTTCTCTTTTCTGCTCGGTGCGGGAGAAACCGACAACCGCGCTGATGGCATGTTTACCAAAGGTTCTGTTGAAGTTCAGGGTATGCTCCAGCAGGAAATTCGTAAAGCGCTGGCGGCTTTCATTGATGCTGGTATTCGGTGGCTGGTTCGCATAGCGCCAGATACCGGTATCGCGTACTTCCTTATAGGTATCGAAGCTTACCTCGGCACCGGCATTGAAGCGGTAACTCAGCCAATTGAACAATTTCAGGTCGGCATAAGCATTACCCACCAACTTGGCGAAATTATAGGTTTGTCTGTCCAGTGCGGCATTCGCAACATAGTTGCTGGCATAGGAAGGCACATCAGAGGTACCCATACCCCATCCGCCCGGATTGGCAGGAATACCACTATACTGAGGACCCTTCACGCCAATGATCGGCAGGGAAAGCGGGGCTTCATAGAAAGCATTCACACCACCGCCGGGATTCTTTCCGTTGCTGTTGCTCAGCGACAGGTTCTCGCCAAAAGTAAGGCGGCCTTTTTTCGCTTCGGAATTGATCCGCAGGGAAGCCCTGTCGAAATCGTTGGCGATCAGAACGCCCTTGTTTTTATAGTAGCCGGCAGAGATCAGGAAAGTAGCCGTGGAGGATCCGCCGGATAAACCCACATTGTAATCCTGTACCTGGCCGGTGCGGTAGATCTCATCCTGCCAGTCGGTTTGAATGGTATTGTTGGCCACCTGGGCGGCAATGCCCGCAGGCAGGGCCACACCGGAATTCTGATATTGCTGCTGGATCGTTTTCAGAAAAGAAGAAGCATCCATCACATCCCATTTGGTAGGGATCTGCTGAATACCATAACGGGCGGAGAAATTGATCTTCGCAGGACCTTCGCGTCCTTTTTTAGTCGTGATGATGATCACCCCGTTACCTGCCCTGGAACCATAGATGGCCGCGGCAGAGGCATCTTTCAATACCTGTATGGAAGCCACATCATCCGGGTTGATGGTTACATTGGCATCAGACAGCATACCGTCGATCACATATAAAGGTGAGGTATTACCAAAATTGGAAACACCGCGAATCTCGATCGTGGCATTGGCACCCGGAGCGCCGCCGTTACGCACGGTAACGCCCGGTACTACGCCCTGGATGGCTTCTCCGACCGATTGGGAGGTGATCTTGCTCACATCCTGCATATTCACGACGCCGGTAGCGCCGGTCAGGTCTCTTCTTCTCACGGTCTGGTAACCGATCACCACCACTTCATTCAGCGTGGCATTGTTTACCTGTAACGTTTCATTGATCTCGGAACCGGACACCGTGATCTCCCGCTGGGTATAGCCAACGGAGGTGATCACCAGTGTACTGCCTACGGGAGCATTGATGGTGAACTGTCCGTTCGCGTCGGTAACAACGGTCGTACTGGTTCCTTTAATGGTTACAGAAGCACCTGCAAGAGGTTCTCCTGATGGGGACCGTAAGGTTCCCCTGATCGCCTGTTGGGCCCACACGCTGAGTGCAAGCAAAACAGCAACCATTAGCATGGGAATTCGCAATCGCATTTTCATTTTCATTGCAGTTTATGTATTAAAAAATTAAGAACGTGAAACCCTTTGTGGGCCTGTATGTAATCGTTTGCATAAACAGGCCTAAAAAAAGGCTTTTATAGGGTCTTTTTTAAACTCGATTCGCGATAGATCAGCACCGGTTCCAGCACCCGCTTCACAGGCTCTTTTTTATAAAACCCATTGTGTTCGGACAGCTCGAAGAACAGGCGTGCCGCCTCCTCTCCCATCTTGATCGTTTGCTGGTTCACCGTTGAAAGCGAAGGCGAGATATACTCACCGAAAGCTTCATTGGCAAATCCGATCAGGGCTACCTGCTCCGGAACGCTCACATGAGCGGCCTTGAGCGCCTGCAGGGCACCCAGGGCGGTAAAATCCTCTACGGCAAACACGCCGTCCGGTGGCTCCGGCAGGGCCAGGAGTTCCTTCATCAGTTGCGTACCCGATTCAATGGTCACCTTTCCATAACGGATCAGCTCCTTGCGAAGGGGCATACCGTTCTTCTTCAGGGCGTCCTTGTAACCGTTCAGACGCTGCTTGAAAATGGATACGTGCTGCTGTCCGCCGATATGGGCAATGGAAAGGCAACCCTGGTCGATCAGGTGCTGCGTGGCATTGAAAGCCCCCATGTAGTCATCTACCACTACGGATGGTACATCCAGCTCATCGTTCACACGGTCGAATAATACCAGGGGTACGCCTCTTTTCTTGATCTCGGCAAAATGACCCAGGTCCGTGGTTTCCTTGGCAATGGAAGCCAGTACGCCATCCACGCGGGAACGCAAAAAGGTTTCGACACCCTTCTGCTCAAAGTCCAGCTGCTCGTTGGACTGGTAGATGATCACGTTATAATCGTTCTCGCTGGCCACCTTTTCGATACCGTGTACAACGGAACCGAAGAAGTTGATCTCGGCACTGGGAATGATCACGCCAATGATCCGGGATTTACCCAGACGTAGGGACGAGGCGATCTTATTGGGTCGGTATTTTAATTTTTTGGCAGTAAGGGTTACGGCTTTTTTAGTGGCCTCGCTGATAGCGGCATGATTATTCAAAGCGCGGGAAACCGTAGAAGGAGTGATGTTCAGTTCCCTGGCAATATCCTGTATTGTGGTCTTGGTTACAGTCATACAGCAGCTATGCAATCGTTTGCATAAAAATAGGGAATATTTAAATACAAAAAAATTTGTTAAGGATTATGCCCTTTCGGTGAGTTAATAGGTCAGAGCGTTGGGATCGGGTTTTCAGACGGCAGCGGTCGGACTCCGGCTATCTGACGTAGATTGAACCACCGATGCACTGAAACAGAGAGGTACACAGAGAAGATGTGCCAATTGGCAATCTGCCAATGTGCCAATTCCCCTTCACGTACATACTGACTCCCACCTAAAAGCACCATTTTATCGAAAACATCTCCTGTCCGGAACGTCCCCAATCTATTAAGACTGTCAACCTTTGGACAGTCCAGTCCTAACCTATGGTCAGGTAAAGTCCAGAAAATGACATAGTTCGTCCCCCCTTACGTCCCTCATCCTTCGTTGTAGAAGCATAGTGAAAGCATACCCCTCCCATACCTCCTCCATAGCGCTCCCATGGCCCAGCCATGGCGGTACCATACCGGTAAAGGGGTTCATATGAGAAGAATTTCTACTGCAATTACAAAAGCTGGCAGGAATTGAGATCGGGTGAAACACCCTTTCACCTGCCTTTCCATATGGCTTCTCTATGCTTTCACTAGGGAGTCACTACGAAGGATGATGCATTCTGGCAGATGAGTGACCAGTGATGAGTGAGGAGTAGGGGTACCTGGTTAGGACCTTTTCCTCCGGAAGGTTTTGCGTAGCAGAGTCTGGAGGTGCAGGGGATTGCTTCGTCCTGCGTCCTCGCAATGACGGTCAGCAAGTAAAGGCAGCCTTTCCCTATGTTAGGTAGACCCCAAGCGAGATTGCTTCGTCGTTCCTCCTCGCAATGACGGTTTGAACTATTATGCTGCTTGAACTATGATAGCCTGATCATAAAGATCCCTCCTTCGTCGGGATGACAGAGAAAGGTCCAACTCAAAGGCTCCTCTTATTCTCCTCCTTCTCCCTCTTAGGGCCAGCCGTGTGAATGAAGGAAAGGTGGCTAAATGAAGCCACTGCGCAGCAGCCCTCCTTTTCTCATTCTTCTCCTTTATCCTCTTAGCCCTGCTGCTCCCTACGCCAGCGGTACAATAGAAAATGCCCGATACCCGTAAAGTTGTATTCTCCTTAGCCCCTTAGCTCCGGGCGAAATAAATAATGGCGAAGCCATCCCTCAGCGAACGTTGCGCCTCCGCGCGAAACAACTACGCCATCAGAAAGGAAGTAGTGTACGATGCCTATAGGAAACCGTAGATGCCTAAAGGAAATGACTCCCTCAAAGGCGACCCCAAATCTGACATCTGAAATCTGCCATCCTTCTATTGCTTCAACATTACGGATTCAATTTCAACCTGATAGGCCTGTGCCGCATCGATCCCGCCAAAGCTCACCTCCAGCTTGTCCAGGTCGGACAACTGTAAGCGGCCCGACCCTCCTGCTGCAAAATAAAGCGGCTGAAACCCCGGGTAAGGCCGGGGCAGCAGCAGTGCCGAATCACTCACAAACCGGTCCAGCGGCAGAATGACCTCATCAAACGTATTGGTTAAGCGGACCGTATAGGAAAATGCAAAACCATCCTTTGTAAGGAGGGCTATTTTCAGCGGCACCTCAGGAACGCCTGTCACCCGTGCTTTGAGTACCAGGTTGCGGAAAGCAGGCAATTCACCGGAGCGTCCAGGTAGCTTGTCGTCAATATAGAGTTGCCAGCCCATTTTTACGGTAGTGGAGGGCTTTGCCATCCGGGCCTGGTACACCAGCCGGGTAGAGGTCTCCGTAGTAATGTATTGTATGGTGTTGGACTTCCAGTCTGTATTATAAGAGTACAATTGGCTCTGGTCCGTAGCGGCACTGAACAACTCCAGCGGCATACCGGGAGCGGCGACCATAACCTGGTAAGCCTGGAAGTTCGAGGCATCCCAGCGATAGGGGTTGCCGGACTCACCGCCCGGAAATACGTAAAAGCTATCCCTTGGTGCTTGCAGCAGGATACGATAGTTCATGATTCCCGGCACTGCCATTTCAGCGGGAATGGTTACAGTATACCGCAGCGGCGATTGGCGCGAAAAGGAAAGCATCTTCCATTGGTTGGCCGCATTGCGCAGTTCCAGGGAAAGTACTGCAGTGGTGTCGGCGCCTAAAACCTGCACCGGCACTTCCAGGGCCTTGCCGGCACTGACAACCGCTGCCGGGAAATGAACCAGTTCGATACGCCCCGTCTGTGAGGCCGGCGCGGCAAATTCAGTCAGCCGTACGCTGGTGCCCGGAACTGGGTTGGGAAGCGTCCCTTCCGTTTCCCGGGTGGTGATCAGGTAGGTGCCTGGACGGACCAGAAACTGATGCTCCAAAGGCGCTGGTTGAAAATAATTTCCGGAATCCAGTGCCCTGATCCGGAACGGGCCGTTCAGATCGGGCAGTTCGATGGCCATGCGGTTCGAATTCCATTGCAGGCGTGAGACGACCCGGTCTGGTGCGGCTTTGCCAAAGGGGTCCCTGACAAAGACCTGGTCGGGCATCACTTCCAGTCGCCAGCTGCCTGGCCCCAGCCGGTCCAGGAAATAAGCACCCGTCCCCTCATATTGCACAACCGGTGAACTGCCCACACCCGCCAGATGTTGCAGTGTAGCCGGCTGAACCGGCAGGGTCGCGGTGCTGCCGGAATAGTAAAAAGCATCCGGTGCATTCATTTCACTTAAGGATTGCCGGTAGCTGACCCGGAAGTTCTGAAAAACACTGTCCTGCGGGTACCGGCCAAATGACGATCCGGAAGGCACATCATGAAAAACCCTGGAAGCGATCAACAGGCTGATAGCCTTGGCGGGTGTATAGGCAAGGTTCAGAAAATGGGTCTGGTATTCCGTGTTGGCATACGCCGTAGCCATAGGATCATAGGCAAACTGTGTGGCCCATTGAAAACCTGCTGCACGGAAGCTGCGTGCCATGGCAGGGTACATGATGGGATCGAGGATATCGCCGGCATCGAATTCATATACCATCCGTGCCCTTTTGCGAAAAACAGGAATCGTATCTAGGAAAGGCAGCAGGTAACGGTCCACGTTAGGCAGGTAGTTTCCCTTTACGGTACGGCCGGCTACCAGGCCAGTTGGATACCATTGAAAGCTATGGCCTTCCACGTCCGCCGCTGCCACAGCATCGGCATAGGCAGGCGATTCACTGATATTGTAAAACACGGGTTTCTGCCAGCCCTGTGAACGGGCGGCAGCCGCCAGCCGGTTTACATAAACTGTAACCTTGCTTTTAGGACCGCTGTGATGGGGTTCGTTATTGAGTTCCAGGGCGATGATGTCGGGATCATCGCGATAGGAAAGTTTTGTATAGGGGTTCTCATGCGCAACGATCTGCCGGATATAATGTTCCTGGGCCCTGATAGCCGCTTCTTTTACCACGGCAGAATCCTTGCCATAAAAGCTGGAAAAGCCGGGTGTTCTCTCATCGGGCTGCGGGTAGCCGTTACCCCAGAAAGCAATAGGTGTGATCAGGATTTTAATATGCCGCTGCTTCAGCCGGTACAGCAGGTAGTCGAACAGATCCAGGTGCTCGTTCTGCAGCAGGTTGCCCGCCGTATCGGAGATCTCCACATCCCACATATGCACACGGAACGCATCAAGCCCCAGTCGCGCCAGGTGATAGACATCTGCATCGATCGCCTTTTTGATATCAAGGCCAAGCGCCTTATGCGAGCGGTAGCCATAGGCAAAAGGAACCGTATAGTTCACCCCAAAGAAGCGGGCTTCGCGGCGATCTCCGGCGTACCGCAGCACACCCTGCCTGTCTGCAAAAACCTCCTGCTTTACCAGGCGTCCGTTCTGGGCCAGTGCCTCCAGGGGAAGGTTACCAACTACGAGGAAACAGAGCAGGCCTGTCCACACCCATGAGCTGCGAAATCGATACTGCATGTCCAATGATACGAAATGAAGCCGGAACCTTATTTGGCTTTAAGCACATTACCGGAAGCATCTGTCAGCACCCGGGTAGTTGCCGCACCATTCCGGAGCCGCAGCTCAAAGGCCTGCTTATCTTTCCAGAATACTTTATAGGAGGATTCTATCGAATAGCCGGGATACCGTGCCGTGAGCAGGGTATGAACACCTTGCGGCAGACGATTAGCCTCATTGATCCGGTAAGCCGAGCCAATCCAGTTGCCTGATGGATCGTACCAGGCGAAGTACCGTTCATTATTATTGTCGAAACGGGCCAACGAACCACCCAGGTTCCGCGGCCAGTCCAGCAGTTCCCAGTCTACCGGTGCCGCAGAAACGGAATAGTCCGACCAGGTAACATTGGTGGCATCAGGGTATTGACTCAGGAATTCCGAGCTCAGCGTACCCGGAACGCCAAAGGCATAGCTGGAAGAAGTAGATGTGGAAGAGGTGGTTCCGCACGAAAGTGCAAAAATGGCGGCAACGCTTAAGCTGATAATCATTCTTTTCATATACGCATCTTTAGATTCACAATTCAGGCCGGTGCCTGTCTGGCTTTTAACCAAAATATTGCCAGTCTGACGGCTGAGTCTTCTCAAAAAAACCAGAACTACGTATAGCAATCTGAAATACAGGCCTTAAAACAGCATATTTTTTTTCATAGTCCTTTTTTCTGATCTATTGATTTGGAACAGCTATCGGCTTCTTTTTTGAATTGTATAGCACCAACAAGGAGACACGGCATTGAAATTGCACCTGTGCCGTAAACCTTCCTCCATGACGGTACGTAATACGCTCTCTGTACTTTTATTGACGGCAGCAACGCTGTTTGCCTGTAAAGACAAGTCCGCCTCCGGCAGCACCACCCATAATGTGGCATCTACAAAGCCTGGTGCCATAACAGATTCAACAGCCCTTCAGGCCAAGATGGATTTTGTGGATGGATGCGTGGATCAGGCTAAAGGAAGACTGGGAACGGAAAAAGCCTTTGCACTTTGTAATTGCATCTACGCACAGGTTCAAAAGAAATACGGCGTTCTGGACAGCTCGAATATGCAGGTACTGAACGATACCGCTGAAGTAGCTAAGATGGCAGCGAACTGCCAGTAGCGTGCTCATCATTTTTGCAATTTCACAACTATATAAAATGTTAAGGGGCTTTTATTTGGTGCCAATCATCGCTAACGTTGTAGCATCAACTAAAACGAACCGTTATGAAGAAACGTTTACCCCTTTCCTTTTTAGTGGCCGCAATGGTCCTTTTGTTAACCACTTCCTGTGCCCATAAGTATTATACTTCCTCTTCTTTCGAACAACAGACGGCGCGCCATAAGTCGATAGCGATCCTGCCTGCAGAAATGGTGTTTACAGGCAATCAGCCTAAAAACCTTTCTCCCGAAGATATCGCCGCGATCGAGGAAAATGAAAGCCTGGCTTTTCAGCAATCGCTTTATAATGGCGTTTTACGGAATGCCAATACCCGGAAGTATATGACCACGGTGACGATCCAGGATATCCGGAGCACCCAGGACCTGCTGAAAGAAAATAACATCAGTGTACGGGAGTCCTGGAGAAAGGACGATAAGGAACTGGCCCGGCTGCTGGGAGTGGATGCCGTGGTACGCCTGCGCATCCAGAAAAAGCGGTATATGAGCGACCTGGCCTCCTTTGGTGTGGGCATCGGCCGCCAGATCCTTTCACAGGTGGCCATCAATAACGGCAACATATTCGTACCCTGGGTACCGGACAAAACCAATGACATCTTTGCCGCCTGCAGCATCGTAAGCAATAACCAGACACTCTGGAATGACAACTATAAAAAGGAGACGGATTGGAATACACCATCTGAACAGGTGATCGACCGCATTACCGATAATTTCGGAAAACACTTCCCCTATCGGAAACGGATCTGATCTGCCAGCCCCAAATACAAAAACGCCTGCCACCACAGGCGTTTTTGTATTTATAAACCCTTAAAGTTGGCCTCGATGTAATGTAGCTGACAAATGAACTGAAGCCGCAGCAGGACCTTCCGGTTTAAAACAACAGACCGTGACAGCATTGATCGTAGATGACGAGGAGAACAACAGGAATATTGTCAGAAAGCTACTCCGGCTGATTGATGCGGACGTACAGGTGCTGGATGAAGCCGACAGCGTACCCAATGCTTTTCAGAAGATCCATGAGAAAAAGCCGGATCTGGTATTCCTGGATATACGCTTGTATAATCAAACCGCAAACGATCTGCTGAAGCAATTTAAATCGATCGATTTCTCCATTATTTTCATTTCCGCCCATCGGGATGATGGTTATGTTCCACAATATCCACAGTCCCAATACCTGCTGAAACCTCTGGATCCGGATGATCTTTCCCAGGCCATTCATAAACTTCAAAACGATCCCGCCTGCTGATACTATCCTTTAATGCTGAGCGCATTTATACATATCAATCCTGATTCTTTTCTAAGAAACGCGGTAACGCGCTCCATAGTCATCTGGCTCCATTTGCTATTTGTTTTGTGCACGCAACTCCAAGTCTCAGGGCAACAGTTTTCCATACATAGTTATACCACTAATGATGGTCTTCCTTCCACAGACGTGCTTAGCTTAACAAAAGACCAGTCCCATTACCTGTGGGTGGCTACCCGCAGGGGCTTGGTACGTTTTGACGGGAGAAATTTTTCCAATTATACTCCAAAAGATTCCCTCAGCATCCGCAATCCCTATTCCATCATACAGGATAAAAAGCTGCGCATGTGGATCGCCGCAAAGGATCGCATCTATAAGCTGGAGGGGAACCATGCCAATGAGTATTTCCCAAGCACCGGTGGAAAACAGGCTGACTCCATATTCTCGATACTGGAGTCATCCCAATATGGAATTATGGCCTGTACGAATCTGGGCATGTTCAGCTTCCGGAACGAACAATGGGAACGTATTCATTTACCGGCATTAAGCAACCAGATCATTACCCATATTCTTGAAACGGAGGAAGGCACCTATTTGAGTTCCCGGAAGCAAATCCTTTTTCTGAATAAACAAGGGAACTTATCTGTCTGTTCGGTATTGGATACAACGTTTGGATCCTATGGCATTTTAAAACAATTTAAAAGCACTATACTGGTACGTTCCGATTCAGGACTGTGCTGTATCCAGGACAAAAAAGTGTTACCCCTGCTGACAGGAAGGTTTCGAAAGGATCGTGTTTTTGATTTCCTGATCGATAAACAGGATCGGCTCTGGGTGGTCCTGAATCTGAATAACGTATGGGTTTCCAAAACGCATCATTACAGTGAATTGATAGACAAGATCAACGTTCCTCCATTTTCCCGAAGATTATTAGAGTCTGATGATGCTATTTGGATCTGCAATTATCTGGGGTTGTTCAAAGTGAAAGAATTTCCCAAAATCGTTTATGAGATGCCCCAATTATCCAACATCTCAATGCTTACGAAAGATCCAACCGATAGCAGTATACTTGCCATTAGTCCCACCCATGGAATCTTCCGGTATTCAGAAGGCAATTTCAAAAGCAGCGGCGACCTGAAATTTCCCTTGCGCAAACAGATAGGTATTGATCATTTTTACAGAACGGCTACTGACAATGACAAGGGTTTATGGATGATCTCTGTATCCGGAACTTATTTCTACCGGCTGGCGAAGCATCAGTTTAAAAGTTTCCGCATTTCTGCCTTTACAGAGCCCCTGGCACTCGAATTCGATCCATTTCGTAATAAAGTTCTTTTAGCAGCTTCCCAATTGTACATGGGTGACCTGTCTGGTTTTGAACCTTATCCCTATAGCAACCGCAAAAACCCCCTTAGCCATATCTATTCCGTTTTATCCATTGGGAAAAAACTGATCGTATCATCGAGGTCGGAAGGGGCAGGTATGATCGACGAAACGAATCATTACCATTCCTGGAACAAGGAGTTACATCTTACAGGTTTCCACCAACAATACGAGAAGGTATTATTTTATAGGGAAAATGATAGTATTTTCTGGACTGCACATGCAGATTATGGGATCAGTAAATACGTTTTCAGTAATAATAAACTTACCCTGTTACTAAACCTGCCTGCAGGTCAGGGGTTTGATGGAACGGCAACCTCCCTGCTCATGGATAAACAAGGCAGGCTCTGGGTAGCCAGTGAAACCGGGCTAAGTATTTTTGAATGGAGTAACGGCAGTTCAAAACCCGTTTTCTGGCGGATTGATAAGATCCTGGATCTGAACATCCAAAACTGGGAACTGACTACTCTTCGACAGGACAAGGCAGGAGCCATCTGGATGAATAATTTCGACCGGATCTATCAGATCGATGCCTCCCATCTTCAATTGAAAAAACAGGCTCCGCCCACTATCACAATCGATGCCATTGAAATCAACAGCGAAATACGGGAGTGGAACCTACCCGATACAGCTTTTCATGGATTCTATCGTATACCTTATAAGGTTACCCTTCCCTATCTGCAGAATAATATCACCATCCATTTCAATGGGGTTTCGTTTGCTGGTGATGGAGAGCTGACCTATGCCTGGAGCCTGGATGGCAGAATGAAAACCTGGCAGCAAACCCAAAGCAATACGGTCAGCTTCGGTGATCTGGCGCCAGGAACCTATCACTTTTCTGTTAAGGCCCGAACCTCCAACACCGCGTGGTCGCAAACCGTTCCATTCACATTTACCATTACGCCTCCGTTCTGGGACACCGCCTGGTTCCATCTGGCGCTTTCGATACTGGGCGCTGTAATTGTAGCGCTGATTTACCGGTTTCATTTACGCAGGGTGACCCGGAAAGCCCAGGAAGAGAACCGGCTTCAGCGCCTGGAAATGAAAGCACTGAAAGCCCAGATGAATCCTCACTTCATCTACAATGCCTTAAATTCCATTCAATCGCTGGTGCTGGACAACAACCAGAAGGATTCTCTAAAGTATATCAGCAAATTTTCCCGCCTCTTAAGGCAAACCCTCGACAGTTCGGATACTCATATCGTTCCTTTATCCAAAGATCTGGAATTGCTCGAGTTATACATACAGCTCGAATCCCTCCGCATGAACTTCAATTTTACTTATAAGATTACCGTGCTGGATGATATGGATCCCGAAAAGGAAATGATACCACCCTTATTGATCCAGCCTTATGTGGAGAATGCCTTGTGGCACGGATTAAGCGAAAAAGCTGGTGAAAAGCTGTTGCAGCTGACCCTGTATACCGAAGGCAGCTTTATCGTTTGCAAGGTCAGGGATAATGGTATCGGGCGAAAGCGTTCGGCAGAATTGAAGTCTTTATCTGCAAGCACACATACGTCCAAGGGCATGAACATTACCGGCAAGCGCCTGGAGCTGCATAACGGGCGATCTGATAAAAGCATTCAAATAAACGACCTTTATGATGCTTCAAGCCAGCCTGCCGGTACGGAAGTTCAACTGCTCATCAAGCGTAACCTCCCTTCCGATGAGACTAATTGAGCGGCCATCTACACCAG
>DATAHC010000144.1:0-3677 GCA_036263415.1 Flavisolibacter sp. | reverse complement strand
AGGAACAGAATTATCGTTTCAATACGGTCAGGCGTTTCAAGGAGGGTACGTACCGCTTTATCATTGCAACGGATATTGTGGCGCGGGGCATTGATATTGCCGAAGTAACCCATGTCATCAATTTTGATCTGCCGCCGGTGCCGGAGCATTATATTCACCGCATCGGACGTACAGGCCGTGCGGATAAAAAAGGAATAGCCATCAGTTTTATTACCCCGAAAGATGAGGAGGCCAGGCTGGCCATTGAGGAACTGATGAAGATGTCCATACCGGAAGCGCCATTGCCCGACGACCTGGAAGTGTCGGAACGGTTAACGGAGGATGAGCAGCCAAAAGTGTATATGAAGGAAATACAGGTCCGTATTCCCAAAAAAGAAGAACGTGGACCTGCCTTCCATGAAAAGTCAGCGAAGAATCAGAAAGTCAATAAGCGTGTACGGCATAAGGACAAGATGATGGAGAAATATGGCAAACCCAAAAAGCGTCCCGGCAAGAATAAATGATCAATATTCAATAATCAGCAATCAGCAATCAGTAATCAGTAATCAGTATTGAATGTTTGAATCACTCGGTATCTCATTACTTATCACTGATCACTCATCACTGATCACTGCTCACTCATCACTTTCCGAACAGGCTTCCCAGTCCGCCGCCTCCGAGCTTCGATAACGAGCTGGTAATGCTATCTGGAGTAATACTGTTATCATTCGGATCATTCGCTTTATGGGCAAATTTTTGTAACAGGCCCGGTAAAGCGGCAGCTATGGCTCCCGTTGCCATAGGAGGCAGGCCGAACTTGCTACCGAGGCTGCTTACCAATCCGCCTTCAATGGCACTGGTCACCGGACTGCCCGAGGACAGGCCATTTTGCAATTTGGAAAGCAAGCCACCCACACCACCTTGTGCTGCTGCCTGGCCGGCCAGTCCATTCGTTACCTGGTTAGCGATCTCATGGTGCACGGCGTCTTGCTGTCCCTGCGGAATGGCAGCATTTACCTGCGGATTGTTCCCCAGGTGTTCTTTTACGAGGTTTAAGATCTGATCAAACATATCATTCGTTTTAATGCCTGATCTTATGCAGTAAGTGTACCAATTAAATAAAAAGCAAGTCTTAGCTGTTGAGCTTGTCCAGCGTCAGTCTTTCCTTTTTCATCTTTAGGATACGCTGGTAGGAGGTGTTGATCCGGTCGGTAGTGATCTTTCCTTCTGCAATAAGCTGTTTAATGATCGCTACCACATCCGATGCGCCGTTCGGAGTAACGCCGTTGATCTTGCCTGAGAAAAGCAGCACGTCCACCCCGGCATTGATCGCCATTTCAATGGCCTCCTTCAGGCCGTATTCTGCGCTGATGGCCTTCATATTCATATCATCTGAAAACACCACCCCTTTGAATTGCAGGTCCTTTCGCAGCAATCCGGTGATCACTTTCCTGGAAAGGGTCGCAGGCAATTGGGATGGGTCCAGTTGTGTATTCACAATATGGGCGGTCATGATCGCTTTTACCAGCCCGCTGCGGATCAGCCGGCGATAGGGCTCCAGCTCTTCTTTTTTCCAGGTGGCGCTCACATCCGTTAGTCCGAGATGCGAATCGGTGGTAGAACTGCCATGCCCTGGAAAGTGCTTGAGCGATGTGCTCACCTTGAAATAGTTATGAGAACGGATCATCTGGGCAGCCTGCTGGGTAATGCTGGCAGGATCGGCTGAATAGGTTCTTTCACGCGATCCCAGTACCGGGTTGGTAGCCATGTAAACATCTACAACGGGTGCAAAATTCAGATTGATGCCTAAACGGGAAAGGGTATAGGCAATGTTGTCCGCATAGTATTTGGAACTGTCGGGATTATTGAGCTTTCCCAGATAGGCTGCCGAGGGCATGGGAGGGAAGCCATACCTGGTCTTCAGCCGGTTTACGATACCGCCTTCCTGCGTGATGGCGGTAAACAAGGGTATCGGTGCGGCCGACTGGTACGCCTCGAGCATCGTGCGCAGGTTCTCAGCGGCATGCTCGGGAGTAAGGTTGGCTTCATAAATACTGATACCGCCCACTTTCCCCTCACGGATGTCTTTATAGAAACCGGTACTGGTGTCCACAGCCGTACCGCTTAATCCAACCATAATCATTTGCCCGATCTTGAGGGTGAGACTGTCAGCCGATTGTGTAAAGCCGGATAACGGAGTCAGGTATAAAAAGACGGTTAAAAGTGAACGATGCTTCAGTAAAGAAAGTTTTCGTGTAAGGAATCTCATCCTGTTAAATTAAGGATTATCCTCCTGTCAGGGATGTTTCAAATTCGTGGAATCAGGCACGGAAAGCGATGCCACACTGCTTTTTACAACCAGCTTTCCCCGGGCTTCCAGCTTTACTATATTGTTTTCTCTCACCAGGTCAAGGATGGTAATGATATTCGAATCGTTCCCGTAATTGAGATTTTGATACCCGCTAAGGGTTCGGATGGTGGTAGACTTATCGATAAAAATGGGACGCGAAAGATAGGGTTGTTTCAAAGTAAACTGCTTTCTGAAAAAATGATCGATCACAAACGATTGCGTAACCTTCCCGTCCTCATTAGTATAGCTCAGCTCTTCCGGCTTTTTAAGCTTGCCCCAGTCTTCCCCTAACAGAAAATAGGTTCTGCCATTGTCCGGTTGAATATATACTTTTCGTGCATCTCCGTTCTTGATATACGTTGAATAGAGCTTGGTCATAATACCCGATAAATGATGTCCGGGAACATCTTTGAAATAGAGATAAACCACATCATAACCCGACTGGTTGTTGACCGTAAGGGAGTCTACCCGGGCGGCAAGGGGGTCATCCCCGATGTCCCGGAAGGGCTGCATGCCGGTAAAAGAGGCTTCCCTGGTAACAGCCTGGCTTTGCTTTCCTGTATTCAGCGAATCCAGGAAAGAAATAAACTTTCTTTCGTTTTGCTGTTCCGTGGTATTGATTTCATTATCGGAAATAAAGGTTATTGGTTTTAAATCTGCAAGAGTAGAGCGGTCACTATTGCAGGAGGTAGACCGTATAATGGCCATAATGATGAACCAGATAATAATACCCACATAGCGTCCGGCTCCGGAGTCGGTATTTACCGTGGTTTTTCCAAAACGTACGGAAATATTTTTCTGGAACACTTCATCGATCCGTTCTATTTCGGCCTGATTGAATTCGTTTTTTTCAAGTTTCCCCAGCGCTTCCATAATGGAATGCAGGTACCGCCAGCTGGCTTTAAATTGAAAGCGAAGGCTTACGGCTATCAGCTGTTCTACGATCTCATCGCGATGGGAGGAAAAGCCGGAGGGCAATTTATTCATGAACCCGATCCAGCCCGATTCAAAAATGAAATCCAGGATGGACTCATCTTCCGAAAACTTTTCCCAGCTCAGATTGCGTAGCATATAAAGCAGGTCTTCAATGTAGGCAAGTATCTTCCGGTAAGCCTCGGGTACATACTCCGGAAGTATACAATTCTGAAACTCCAGCAATAGGTCAAGATCCCAATAGGCCTGCTGTTTCAAAAGATCGTTGGACAACTGATTGAAGGAATAGGCGAAAAAAGAAGAAAACTCCTGTGTAAAATAGGGATCATACAGAAGTGCTTCCGCACCTTTCATTTTCCTGTAGTCCAGATCGGCTTTCTCCAGGAATTCCAGCAATTCCCGGTGCGATTCGATT
>DATAHC010000143.1:0-20392 GCA_036263415.1 Flavisolibacter sp. | reverse complement strand
ATACCAGGCTATAGCAGACCCTACCAGAAGGATGATACTCGAAATCCTGGCCGGGGAATCCATGAACTTAAATCATATAGCCAGCCATTTTACGATCAGCCGGCCAGCCATATCGAAACACATTAAGATCCTGACTGACTGCGGACTGATCGAGATTCGTGCGGAAGGAAGAGAACATATTTGCCAGGCTCGTCTGAAACCTTTACAGGAAGTGGCTGACTGGACACAGCAGTACAGCCAATTCTGGGATCAGCGATTGAACAGGCTGACGGACCTGCTTACCGCAGATCAACCGAAAAGCAAAAAGGGACGTAAACGTTAAAACCATAATTATGAAACAACAGGAAACCATTCTACCGGTTCGTAAAGAAGTGCTGTTGCCTGCCTCCGTTGAAAGAGTTTGGCAGGCCCTGACAACAAAAGAGGAATTAAAGCAATGGTGTTTTGAGATGAATGCATTTGAACCCAAGCCGGGATTTGAATTCCGTTTCTATGGCGAAAAGAATGGTACCCGCTTTCTTCATCTTTGCCGGGTTCTGGAAATAGAGCCTTTAAAAAGAATGAAATGGCTCTGGTCCTATGAAGGCATTCCCGGTGATACCTATGTTACTTTCGAATTGATGCCGGAAGGAGCACAAACACGCTTACGACTCACACATGAAGGACTGGAAACACTGCCACAGGATGAGAACTATGCCAGAGGAAATTTTGAGATGGGTTGGGATAGTATATTAAATATATCCTTGAAGTCTTATATTTCATAGGATTTGTCTAATAACGCACAAAAACGCAACATCCATTTAGATAGCTTTACTATTTATTTATCCTATCATTTATATGAAATATTCAAGCTTGTTCTTTTTCCTGTTAATTTATTCTATAGCTCAGTCACAAAAACCAGAAATAAGAAATTTTAAATATTCGGTTCATTGGAAAAAAGGAGAAACAGCTGTCTATTCAATATCCCGGATAAAACAAAAAGAAGTAAATGGAACTCCCCAGGCAAGTAATTTTAATTTTGACGGACAGGTATATATAAAAGATTCGACGAGTGAAGGTTATACCATCGAATTTCTTTATAAACCCTCATCGACTGATTTCAGCAATGAAGCAGTTGAAGTTGGTAAGTATTATAAAGATTTGAAACTCGTTTATACAACTAATTCAACTGGATCATTTTTAAAATTATTGAACTGGGAAGAAGTAAGAGATTTTTATGTGAATCAATTTCAGAAATCAATACCTGCCAGTAGCGATAGTCAAGTTTTAAGTGTTATTGAAAACACTAAAAAAATGTTCAGTACGGAAGAGGCTGTAGAGAATTCATTAATTAAAGAAATACAATTATTCCATTCGGCAAACGGTGGCATTTTCTCAAGCAAGGGCGATTCCTTATCGACTAGTTTCCCTAATCCATTTGGAGGTGCAGATATACCATCTATATTAAAATATCAGATTAAGGAAGTAAACAAAAAAGGTGATTACTTTTTAGTTAATACTAGTCAGAAAATATCCAAAGCAGGGTTAAGGCAATTTTTCGAATCTATTATGAAGAATTACAAGGTAACAGATGAAAATGAGTTAAAATCCTTCAGAAGTGAAATATCAAGCTTTAATATGTCTGACATATCCGAATTAAAAGTTCAACTAAGTTCCGGATGGCCTATTTATATCGAAAATACAAGGAAAGTGAATGGTTTAAAGATGGCAAATACAGAAAAAATAATTATCAAAAGATTATTATGATCATTTCGTATTCCAGCGAAACCACTTAATTCCCAGAAAAGAGAACACCAGCGCATAGCCTATCGTTAATGCCAATGCCAGCGAGGCATCAGTGGACCAACCTTCCGGCTTCATGGCTCCCGCCACAATGGTCCTGACCGTACCATAAGGCGACCAGTGTACAACCTTCTTTATCTCATCTCCCAGCATTCCCATTTCTCCGAACATGCCTACCATTATGAATACAAAGTAGACCAGGCGCGTGGTTGCATTCACCGCCTCTGCATTTTTCTGAAGACCGGCGATCATCTGTCCTAAACCCAGGTATAAGGCCCCTCCTGCAATGGCTGCTACATAGCCAAGTATATAACCCTGTGCAGAAAGGCGGATGTGAAGCTGCTGATCGGATATAATAAAAACAAGTGTGGTCAAAATAAGGATCATAGCCATTTGCACAGCCAGGCGGCTGACCATGATAAAAGCAGTTGGTATGGGTGCCACCCGAAGCCGCTGGAAAATACCCCGGTCCCTGTCCCGGGCCAATGCATTGGAATAGCCCATCAGGCCGATGGCATTCAGGCCTATTGTTATACAGGTAGACAGAACAAAGGCAGCTCCCAGTTTATTGACGAGCCCTTTCCAGGAGATCAGAATAATTACGGGCACCAGAAGTACCATAATAACCGAGCGCCGGTTTCTCCATTGCGTGGTGAAATCGGAACGTAATAAAGAACGTAAGGCAGTTGAAGCTGATGGTAATGTTATGACAGACATAAAATTATTTAGTTATTAGGAACGTATGGCGGTACCCGTAAGGCCGATGAAAACATCTTCGAGTGTCACTTTTCCTCTTCTGGAGGCAGCTAGTACGGCAGGTTCGTTTCTGTAGGTATCAATAATGGTTTGTGGAGCATCGAGTGCTACAATACGCCCGTGATCAATGATGGCGATCCGGTCGCATACAGCTTCTGCTTCTTCCATGGAATGTGTAGTCAGTACAATTGCATGGTTATTGTCCCTCATCGCCTCCAGACGTTGCCATAACTGACGGCGTGATTGAGGATCAAGTCCTGTCGTGGGTTCATCCAGCAGCACCAGTTTTGGATGATGAAGTGTAGCAATAGCCAAGGAAACGCGTTGCTGCTGGCCGCCGGATAACTGACCAAAGCGTTTACCGGCCGCACTTTCCAATTTGATATCAGAAAGCAGTTCCCGGAGCTGCTCTTTGGCAATCCGGACACCATAGATACCGGCATATAACTGAACAATTTCTATTACGGTGAGTTCTGGCTGAAAAGAGGTTGCCTGCAGCTGGATCCCAATCTGGGCACGTGCCTGTAGGGTCTGGGTCCGGATATCGAAACCGGAAACGGAGATCGTACCTGCCTCCGGTTTCAGCAAACCTTCTATGGCACTTAAGGTACTGGTCTTACCGGCTCCATTAGGTCCCAGCAGTCCAAAGATCTCTCCTCCTTTTACCTGGAAACTGACTTCCTGTACGGCCACAAAGCTCCCATAGGTTACACGAAGGCCTTCCACTGATAAAACTGTACTGGAATTTTTCTCCAAAGCGATCCCTGAGTTGACTGGATTCATTAAAACTTCCATTATCTGAGCATTAAGTTGATGATTGTATGTAGCACCGGGTAGGGAATTGTTACAAGGGACAGCAGATAAAATAAAAAAAATAATGGACTGCTCATGGCTTATGGTTTAATTAGTGGCATTTCCCCGAAGGCTAATGTGCCTGCCTTCTACCGGTACACTAAAGTACTTACCAAAATACCCAAATGGAAAGAGGCCTTAGGCCACCGTACGCACATTTCCGGTAAAGGGCCGTTTTACAACGGTAAAAAATGTTTTCGGATGGCTTTGTAACAAATGACCGTAAGTTGCGACTTACGGGCAAAACCATTTCCTTGGTTAAAGAAACAACAGAACTTCAATTCGAAAAGGCGATCAAAACCCACGAGCGGCTGCTGTTCAAGGTATGCTGGATGTATGCCCGTACTCAGACCGATCGTGACGATCTGTACCAGGAGATCGTTTTGCAGCTCTGGCATTCCTATCCCCGATTCCGCGGTGACGCGCAGTTCAGCACCTGGCTGTACCGGGTAGCGCTAAATACGGCCATCAGCGGTAAGCGGCGGCAAAAGGATCTGACTGTTTCGTACGAGCCGGATAAATTGCCGGTCCTTTCCGAAACCTTGCTGCCCGATGAGTCGGATGAACTGAACCGGCTGTATGCTGCAATCAGCCGGCTGAATGAAATAGAAAAGGCACTGGTGATGTTGTACCTGGATGACCACTCCTATGATGAAATGGAATCGATCATGGGCATCAGCAGCGGTGCCCTGCGGGTCAAAATGAACCGCATCAAGGAAAAATTACGTCAACTGACTAAAAATAATGACTGATGGAATTAGATGAACTCCGTAATAGCTGGAAAGGCGCCGGAACGGATATCCAGCCGCGGCAACGATCCATAGGTGAGCTGCTCCGGCACCAGGACCAGGGACCTCTGGCTCGCCTTAAAAGACGCTTTCGTAAAAGCATGATCGTAATACCTGCCCTGGCGCTAATTCTTCTCACCGAATTCCGTCATCAGCAAAGCTTTATTTACACCCTGCTGAAATACTACCTGCTGGCCTTCTGCTTTTTTATGGAACTGTATTTTATTTACAACTACCGGCTGCTCGGTCAGATGCAGGAAATGAATGGAAATGTAAAGGAGACCCTGAAAAGGCAGGTCGCGCTGCTTCGGAAAGGCTTGTTCTGGAGACTCGTGATTTCCCGTTCCATGGTGGCGCTGTTCTTTATACTGCTGGAGATGCTCTTTGTTTTCCATGTGGATGCCGGTTTGCAGGACTGGCATCAAAAACCGCTGTTCCTGCGTATCGTGCTGTATGGTGCTTTCTTCCTTTTCTTCTGGGTATTGACAAGGGTAGCCACCTACAGGCGTTATAAAAGACATATCAACGACCTGGAGGAACTGGTAAAGGAAATGGACGAATAGGATCACGCAACTGTGGAATGTCTATGGATTAAGGTAAGATGCAGGGGCTTCAGGTAACTGTCAGGATCATCGATCGATTAATGGGTGCATTGTCTTATCTTTCTGTCCAATAGATTTTTATGAATAGAACTACACGCCGCAAATTTGTTTCACAGCTGGCAGGAATGGCTGCGCTGGGAATTACAGGCACTGCGCTGGCAGCTGATAAAAGGAATGGATTTTCTGCCACTTCCTATGAATTCTCGCTGGCGGAATGGAGCCTGCATAAAGCGCTCTTCGGCAAACAAATGACCAACCTGGATTTTCCGGAAGTGGCCCGCCGCAAATTTGATATCGGCGTAGTGGAATATGTGAACCAGTTCTTTATGGATAAGGCGGAAGATACTTCCTACCTGAATCAGCTCCTGCAACGGTGTAAGGACAATCAGGTAAGGAACCATTTGATTATGTGTGATAATGAAGGAAATCTTGGCGATACTGATGCCTCGGTGCGCAAGAAAGCCGTGGAAAACCACTATAAATGGGTACATGCTGCAAAGTACCTGGGATGCGCAACCATTCGGGTCAACGCTTTTGGAAAGGGCAGCGCTGCTGAAGTACAGAAAGCGGCGATTGACGGATTGGCAAAATTAGGCAGCTATGCTGCCAAAGAGAAGATCAATGTGATCGTTGAGAACCATGGCGGCCATACCTCCAATGGGAAATGGCTGGCAGGGGTTATGAAAGGGGTTAATATGACCAACGTGGGAACACTACCCGATTTCAATAATTTCTGCATCCGGCGGGAAGGCGATCAGCCCTGGTCCGGTAAATGTATTGAAGAATATGACCGTTATACCGGCGTAAAGGAAATGATGCCTTTTGCAAAAGGAGTCAGTGCCAAAACCATTGATTTTGATGCTGCCGGGAATTGTGTGGAAACCGATTATATAAAAATGATGAAGATTATAAAGGATTCCGGGTTCAAAGGCTTCATCGGTATCGAATATGAAGGTGAGCAGATCGGGGAAGAAGACGGAATCCGCAAAACAAAAGACCTTCTTCAGCGCATGCTGGCATGATACAACAGGCCTGTACCATCATCCGCACAGGCCTGTTACTTTAAAACGAATTAATCATTTACATCTGCCGGAGGCGCCTTATCAGGTGCTTTCTGGCCATCTTCCAGCGTAGGTTCCAGGTCTACCGACGGATCGGTAAACCCTCTTAATTCGGTTAACTGAGGGTCCGTTTGCTGTTGTTGCTTTCTGTCGGCAGAAGAAAGTTGATCCTGTTCCTCCGCTTGCTTTTGATTCCTTTCCATACTTCCTGTTATTTAGAGGGGCCTGTCGATGGCCCAACTTAAATTATGCGAAATTCATGCCGCACAGATGAGGTATCCTTTTACCGGTCAGGAGGCTTTCCTGGAAGATGTCTTCAAACTGGCTTTCAGCTTCTGCATCAGATCTTCCGTTGTACTGGAATGAACCAGCTTCATATGCTTTACAGGGGCTGATTTTCCTTTCGATTTGGCTTCAATTACTTTCAATAGCTTTTCTGCATATTCATCCTTAAAGGCATCTGGTTTGAATGGTTTGGTCAATTGGCTGATGAGACTGGATGCCATTTTCAGCTCTTCCGGTTTCACAGTAGTCGCAGGTACCGTAATGGTTTCGGTACCCCGGATCTCCTCTGCAAAGCGCAGGCGGTGCAGCATCAGGTGCTCACCAAAAGGCTTGATCAGGCACACCCATTCCCGTTTATGGTATACGAGAGGTCCCAGGGCTGCCTTTCCTTCTTTCTTTAACGCATCACGCAGCAAGGCGTAGGCGCGGGCACCCGATTTATCGGGTGTCAGATAATAAGGCTTCTCGAAATAGACGGCATCGATATCTTTTTCATTCACGAACTGAACGATCTCCAGATGGTCGATCTTCTCCGGTGTGGCCTTTTGAAAATCAGCTTCGTCCATCAGAACATAGTGCTCTCCCACCTTGTACCCTTTAATGATATCCGTTTCCTTTACTTCCTTGCCGGTCGTTTCATTCACCTTTTTATACCGGATACGGCCGTTATTTGATTTGTCCAATGTCACGAAAGGAAGATTACTTTCTTCCGTTGCACTGTACATACTGACCGGGATATTTACCAGGCCGAATCCGATAGAGCCTTTCCAAATTGATCGCATACGCAGTATTTAGGATAGGTATTCCTAAAACTGTTCCCATTAGTGCCGTTCCCCGTTTTTACAAAGCACCAGTTATGCACAGAATTATTCACATTCGTTTCAGACATGGAACTTCAACCCTTCCATGGCCTTATCAACTTTCTTGTTCTCCCCATATACAATCAGCCCTACCAGATCCAGGGATTCGTCGTCCGATTGGCGGATTTCTTCCAGGTTACCTTCCTCCGACCGGGTATGGAATAGCGCCCCGGTGTAAATACCAATGGCCAGGCCGCGATCCCTGGCGCGTTTCAAGGCACGCTGCAGCTGATCTTTCGACTCCGCTCCCAATACCACAACAGGATGCTTGATAAAAGGCAGGTAATGGGTTCCGTTCCGCGTTACAAAGGCCTGCCCATGGGTAGCCGAAATTCCAATGGATACACTGCTGGCCAGGAAAGCTGAAACATTCAGTTTTTGCCAGACGGGCAGATCATTCAAAATGGCCATCACTATTTTTTCCGTATACATAGTAAAGTAAAAAGGCAACTTTTACTGCCTCAGCAAAATTGGAACATCAGGAGCAGGTATACAAGTACTGACATTTGGTGGTAGTTCACGAAGCATCCATCCGCCGGTGCTTTTCACCCCAGGCCCACATTTGTTTCAGCAGGGGACAAATGGTTTTTCCGTAAGCACTGAGTTCATATTCGGTCTGAAAAGGAGGCTTGTGGCCCCTGATGGTCTTGACCAGAAGTCCGTCAGCTTCAAGTTCTTTAAGTTGCTTGATCAGGATCCGCTCACTGGCGTCCTCAAATTTTTTCTGTATCTGGTGATAGCGCAGGGTTCTGTCATTCAGGCAAATAAGGATCTTGGCTTTATACTTTCCTTTTATGACCTGCCAGAATTGATCGATAGGTGAATACTGGGCCATATTAAAATAAAGCGGCTTGTTCCATTCCTTCACTCCCCAGGGCGGGAAGTTCCGGCCATTCGTAAGGTTCCACCTTTGATTTTCCATCTGGTCTTTCCTTAGTGGTGCGTATGGTATATACCGGATGGTAGGCCATGGCTTCCGGAGCCATTTCAAAATCGAGCAGCTCTTTGATCTCGGCATCGGGAAGTTCTTCCTCCAGCCATTTCAGCTCCAGCTCCTTTGGCAGCAACAGGGGCATACGGCCCCCGTTGGGTCCACCATTGTGGATCTGCTCCATCAGGGAGTTCGCTTTTCTCGTTACGACTGTGAAGGTGCCGCGCACCTCACCGGTCTCTATGTCGGGAACAGGTGCATAATGATATAAGCCGGCCAGGGCAAATACGGGACGATCCTTAAGGGAAATAAAATACGGGATCTTGTTTTTAAAGCCACGCACCTCGCGGTGCTCAAAAAAGCCTTCTACCGGGATAATGCATCGTGTTCTTCGAATGCGGTTCCAGTACGATTTCTTATCAAAGACTTTTTCACTCTGGGCATTGCACATCCATTGCCGGTTCTTCTTTACCTGCTCCGGCGTATTCATATAATCAGCAATAACCCCCCATTCAAATTCCTTGAGGTAAGCCTTGCCTTCTTCTTTATAGATCACCGGCTTTTTCAGAAAGGACTGAGCCACCACATGAACGGAGGTCTCATATTCAAACCGGATCTGCCGGTCAATGATCAGGTCCGGCACATAATCCGTTACCAGTTCATATTTGGTAGAAAAAGAGATATCATAACACATCAGCGCAGGTTTTCGATCTCCTCAAATTTAATCCTTACTTCCTGTTTCCTGAACCTCAGGGCCACATAAACTTCTCCGAAGTAGGGATAAAAGGCAGGAATGATGGCATCGTTCTTTCCCGGCTTCCAACCCAGGCGCTGAATGTAGCGTCGGATCTGCTCCTTTAATCGGTCGGTGAGATGGTGTTCCCAATCCGGCAAAAAAGTATTGGAATAGAGCTTGTATCCCTCCGGTGCGGAAGCGGCAAACTGTAACCTTACCTGGTGGTCGGGATCGTCCCAGGCATAGAGGAATCGCAGGGGATCGTCCGCCAGCACATCAAAATGTTCCTTTGCTTTGGGATAATCCTTATAATGGCAGAATAAAAAAGAGCCGCGGGTCTTCTGATCGAATGGATCGTGTGAACGCAAAAAGGTCTGCCGCACAAAATATCGGTGCCCCTCTGCTATCATAGCCTGCAATACCGGTAATTGAAAGGGTGCCAGTGGATTGAACATATCAGGAGGCTTTAACGTAAGGCAATTGATGGAACCGGGTCGTATAGGAGGGTGATAAATGTTCCTGCCGCAATTTCCATTTTTTATTGAATTCCTGGGTACCGTACCGAACCACGTCCTTCCCGAAATTCTGATTGACCTGGTCTATGGCATCCATCACTCCTGCCTCTTTAGTTCTGTCCACCTGGTCAAACAGTCCCAATTGGATGGTGGCCTGCGGCACCAGGTCCTGCACGATCACGCCTGTTTTCTGAAACAGGTAGCCAGGCTTATAAAGCACATCTATTGCCGTCATGGCAAACTTCAGCAATTCTCCCGTACTGCTGGTAGGCACTTCCAGCTGCTGGGTAATTGAATGGAAATATTGGGCATCCTGCCGTCGGTGCGGGTTGGTCTGAATGAATACATGAAGAGAACCGGCACAACTACCCTGCTTCCGTAATTTGGCTGCACAGGCAGCGGTAAAGGTGGCCACCGCCTGGCGGATTTCCTTTTTCGAGGTGATCAGGGTGCCGAAGCTGCGCGAGGTGCAGATATTTTTTTTGGAAGGCGCCTGCTCCTCCCAGGGAAGGCAGCGGATCCCCTTTATTTCCTTCTGGATCCGCAAACCCACAACCGCCATCTCCTTCCGCACCCAATCCTCCGGCGCGCTTAGAAAATCGGCTGCAGTTACAAAGCCATTGGCTCTGAGAAGGGCACTGTGCTGTGGACCGACTCCCCAGATAGCGTCCACCCCGGTATGCTTCAGTAAGGCATCCACGGTTGACCGGCATCCTGCCATGAAAATACCTTCCCCTGCTGCGGTTTTCTTGGCATACCGGTTCGCCATTTTAGCCAAGGTCTTGGTAGCGCCGATTCCAATGCTAACGGGTATGCCTACACAACGCATCACCGCCTCGCGTATGGTGCGGGCCAGGTCAGGCAGGTCCTGGTATCGCAAGGTGGTGAGGTCGGCAAATACCTCATCGATCGAGTAGACCTCGGTATGGGGTACATACTCCCGGATCACCTGCATCACGCGGGCGCTCATATCGCCATAAAGCGCATAGTTGGACGAAAAGACCTTTATATCATGCTGCTGTATCAATGTGTCGATCATAAAAGCGGGTGTCCCCATTTTTATTCCCAGCCGCTTGGCCTCCTCACTTCGGGCAATGGCACAACCGTCGTTGTTGGACAGTACCACTACCGGCTTACCCAGCAGGCCCGGGTTGAATACGCGCTCGCAGGACACATAGAAATTATTGCAATCGATCAGGCCGATCATAGTCTAGGCTTTAAGATATCGATTACCGCATGCGTCACCGTTCCCCAAATGGTAAAGTCCATGCCTTCCTCTATTTTAACAGATTTATACTTTGGGTTGGCAGGCAGGAGGAAAATGCCATCCATGGTCCGTACCAGGTGCTTGATCAGGCGTTCACCATCCAGGGTACAGACCACAATACTGTTATTCTGCGGTTTGATCGAGCGGTCGATGATCACCATGGCGCCATGGGGAATATAGGCATCGATCATGCATTCTCCATTCACACGCATGGCATAGGTAGCACTGGGATTCTGTTTGAAATACCGGTTAAAATCCAGGTCAGGATCCAGGTAGTCATTGGCCGGGGATGGAAACCCCGCCGATACTTCAGGTAAGGAATCAAAGGGATCTGCTGGCATTGGCTTAACTAATTTTATTAGTAAATGTCTACTAATTATTTTAGTTAACCAAGATCGCGCCCAAAATGTGAATAAATGTTCCGGCCTGCTTTTATTCAGGACCTCATAAAAAATCAGAAACTATTTCACAAATTATGGTTGCTATAAATAAAAGGAAGTGGAGGCATCATCAACCTCATGTTGCCTCCGGCGAAAATGTAAGGAATTGAGATTTTATGAAAAACAGATAAGGCCGGAAATAGTTATCCCCTTCATTGTTTGTAATTAAATGTCGCCGGATTGAGGCCAGAAATTTTGAATAAGTGTAGGTTTGCCTCATGGAAAAGTATCCCCATATCCTGAAAGCCATAAGCTCCACCATGCCTTACACGTATGAGGTTGTCGAGCACATTTTTGATGCTACCCTATCGTATGATAAAACACTCTTCATTCTCGACACCGCTATTAAAGGAATGCTGTCTCCCGCTTATGTTTTGCGTAGGGTGCAGAATGATGCACAACTCAATTCCATTCCGGGCGATCTTCTTGCGGATCTTCAAAAGCTCGGGAAAGACCTGAACATATTTCAGAATACCCGCCAGGCCTGAAGCATGATGGTATAATCCAAAGCGCTCAAAGGGGGCTTACTTACCAGCAGGACCTACAGCAGAAAAATGGACTATTGACTATTCACTATTGACTATTCACCACTAGCTACTCCCCCAGCGACTTCAGCGTAATATACTTGTCCAGCTTATTGAACCGCTGGCCTTTTTCTTTCATCGATTCTATATAAGCGGGTGTCGTACCAGTAGCATGGGCTCCCATTACACTGCCCAGGCTTACTTCCTGAAGTCCCAGCTTTTTATATTGCTGCACCAGCTCCGGTGTGATCCCCTGCGCTTTCATCCCGACCGCTGCGGAAGCGGCAATGTCCGGGTAACCGATGGACTGGAATCCTCTAATATACTCTGGAGTGAGTCCCACAGCTCTCATGGCCACGCCATCGGATAATTCCAGGTGGTTCCACCCTACCGACCGGAAGGACTGCAGGTAAGCCGGTGTCACATTTTGCGACTTGATGCCCGGAAGCTCCGACGCGGTGAAATGATAGCCTGATTGCCGGAGTTCTTTTACGTAGGCAGCAGTGACGCCGGTTGCTTTAAGCGCCATCAGCTCGCTGTTGGATAATTTTTCGAACCCTGCCGATTTCATGGATTGGATATACGCAGCATCCACCTGCAGTGCTTTCATGGCCAGCAAACTGCCCGCGCTGTTATCATCATCATCATCATCAGGCCCCGGCTGCTCAGTTGCATGATCCTTATCAGTTGCAGCCTCACTGCCATTCAGGGTAGTCCCTGCAACATCCCTGTCTTCCTTGCCGGCTACGGATTGCCCGGCCTTTTTCATTTCTGTTAAGTAGGCAGCATCGATTCCCTGCGACTTATAGGTGATCAGTTGCTGGGTCGTTAGCCGCGGATTACCCGCATTCCGGATTTCTTTTATATACGCCTCTGAAACACCAAGTGCTTTTAATGGGATCAGATCGCGCAGCGGCACGGAGGTAAAACCGCTATTCTTAATAGATTGAATGTAGGAGCGGTCGACCCTCAAGGCAGCCAGGGGAATAAGATCAGACTTTTTGATCTGGGTATACCCTTCGGCCTTCAGGTCGTTGATATACTGCCGGTTTACATTCACCAGGAAGAATACCATCAGGTCTTTATCCTGCATATCTTCAATGCCTTCTTTTTGCAGGTAGGCACCATACTCCCGGTTGCCTTTGAACTGATAACGGCCCATCCCCTGCTCGCCTTCGAACTTACCCGTCAGTTGCATACTGCCCGCATCCCTACTTATGGTAAAGCTGCCGGAATGATCCCTCGGAAGTTCTTTCAGCTCCGCCAGGCTGAACGTGGCGCTGTTCATCGAGGCTTCGTCTTCTTCGCTTTTGAATTGCATGGAGACCTTGTCTCCTTTGATGGTGGCAAACCAATAGCCTTCGGTTTGGATCTGCCCGATCTGTTGGGCGATCTCCGTATTGATATGGCCTTTGATAGTTACCGGTGAAGCCATCGGACGGTTCAGCAGGCATACCAGTATGATCAGAAGGGGCGCCAGGAAGAAGTACTTCCAGGTCGTATGCAGGTTCGACTTTTTGGCATTCATCATCAGTACTCTTTTCTTCAATAAGGACTGGTTGTAATTGGTCGTCAGACTTAACGGAAAATGTGGCGCCGATACTTTAAGCAGGCTCATTTGATAGGAAGTTTTATCAACCTCCTGCCGGCGCAGTAATTGATCATCGGTCAGGAACTCCAGGTTCGTCTCCAGTTCCTTCCGGTAGATCCAGGCAAAAGGATTGAACCACTGGAAGACCAGTCCCAGCTCCGCCAATAAAATATCGAAGCTGTGACCCTGCCGGATATGGATCTTTTCATGAAGCAGTATCTGGTTATAAGTGTCCCAGTCATATTTTTCCGGGTTGATGAAAATATTGTTTCCGAAGGAGCAGGGAGCTTGGTCACCGGTCAGTTCCACAATGCGGTAGCGGCCATCCTTGATCACGGGAAGCGTATAGGCCCTGTAGTATAAGGTTCCTAATTGAAGAAGAAAATTGATACCGAAAATGATAACACCCATCCAGTACAGCCATACCAGCCACGTCATCACCTGGCTGAAACTGATGGACTGGGATTTAACCTCCGCCTGCAGCGGACTTACCGGCAATAAGGGCGGCTGGGCGATGGGGGTTCCGTTCTCCGTGGTAAAGAGTGATACGGAAGGCACGGAAACAGCCGCCTCCGGCTTCCGGAAGGACCATTGCTGCGGCACCTGCACTACTGGAAGAGTGAACGCCAGTGCCAGGCAGGCAATCAGCACCCATCGGTTAAGGCGGAAAAAAGTCTCCTTTTGCAACAGCACTTTATAAAAGCTAAGGCAACCTGCCAGCAGCAGGGCAACGTGGAGGATATACGGCATCATTTCCTGGTTGATTTAATCTGTTTGAGGATCTCATTCAGTTCTTCTTCCGACAAATTCTGCTCCTTGGCAAAAAAGGCCAGCATGCTGGGATAGGAATTATCGAAGTACTGGCTTACGATATCCTTAAGCGCCAGTTTTTGATAATCCTCCCACTTCACCAATGGAAAATACTGGTATACATTGCCTACGGTCTCGTGGCCCAGGAAGCCCTTCTCTTCCAGGATCTTTACCATTGTGGCCACGCTGTTATAATGGGGCTTGGGATCCGGCAGGTGCGGTATCACATCCCTGATAAACGCCTTTTCCAGTTCCCAGAATACCATCATGATCTGCTCTTCCCGCTTTGCCAGTTTTACCATCTTCCTTTATTTAATACGAATATACTACTAATTAATTAGTAGATAAACTAAATTATTAGGAAGTTATAATTCAGCGCCCGAAATCCTGGATAGTACTGGTAGCCTGAAAAGTTACATCTATATGGAAAACAGCCGGAAATAAACCCTTATGATTTTCCACTGCACCAACCTTGAAGAAGTAGTGAAAATTCTTTACTGCTTGTTGATTACTGATTGCTGATCACTCATCACTCATCACTCATCACTCGTCACTCATCACTGTCCCCCGCCACCCGCACTTTGATCACGATCTTCTTAACTACTTTATTTCCACCTGGTGTGATGTTCGGGCGGTGAGCATCGCCCGGAAAGAACAGGAAAAAAACAGAGGGATCGGCCGTATATAATTTGCCTTCTGCAGCATAGTTGGCAACGTCTTTTTTCGGATCATAGGGCTTGGTCACCGTGGACCGGCTTACCGGATGCACACCGATCTTCTCCTCCCCTTCAATGACATATTGGAGGTCGATGTAGTTCCGGTGCGATTCCCAATTGGTGCTATCCCAGTCCCGTGAAGGATTTTCGGTCACCGAGGCATACACCTTATCGCCGTCGATCTCATGGCGGCCTTTTGCAAGGGTTTTCAGGTCATGGCTTTTCAGAAAAGCAAAGGCTTTGTCCCAGCCTTCCTTGTTCAGCTGATATTGCCGGGCAAAGGTTTCCTTGTCGATGGTTTTATGCGGAGCAACCTTCCAGCCGCCCAGCCATTCTTTTTCCCGCCACCAGTGTTTCACTTCCTTTTTGGACAGAACAGGCATCGCAGTTGTTTGTGCTTTTACGGAATATGCAATGGTGCATACCATCAATAGTAATAAAAGGGGTCTCAAGGTCATTGCTTATAGTTTTAAACACCTCCGAAAATGGAAAAACCGCCATCCACGCAGATCATGGCGCCGGTCACAAATTGCGAGGCATCGCTTAACAGCCAAACCAGTGCTCCCTTCAGTTCGTCCGGATCACCGAAACGCTTGAAAGGGGTTTGCCGGATCACCGATTCTCCTCGTTCCGTAAAGCCTCCTTCCGCACGGGTCAGCAGGTTACGGTTCTGTTCCGTTAGAAAGAATCCGGGCGCCAGGGCATTCATGCGAATGGCATCGCCATAGCGGTTGGCCAGCTCTACGGCAAACCATTGCGTGTAGCAATCCACCGCTGCCTTGCCCATATTGTAGCCCAGCACTTTAGTGATGGCCCGTTTGGAATTCATGGAAGAGATATTGACAATGCTGCCGCGGCCGGTAGCCGCAATGGCTTCACCGAACACCTGTGTAGGCAGCAGCGTACCCCAGAGATTGATGTCCATCACCTGCCGCATACCTGCCATATTCATTTTGAAAAGGTCTTCCTGCGGCTGAAGCACCCCTTCCGGCATATTACCCCCGGCTGCATTCACCAGTCCGTCGATCCTGCCAAACTCTTTCAGCATTATTTCCCGGGACTGCTGGAGCTGTGCCTCATCCAGCACATCTGCCACCAGGGCTATAGCCTTCCCTCCCTTTTGTCTGATGGCTTCAGCACGGGCGTTGGCAACGGCCTCGTTTCTGCCCAGTATTCCGGCCGTACCGCCGGCTTCTATAATGGCTTCAATAAAGGAAAGGCCCAGTATACCGGTCCCTCCGGTTACGATGATTACTTTATCTTTTAAAGAAAATAGGTCCATGCTATCGTGTCTTGATTATCGTAGTTCAGAAAGATTTACCGCATCCATATCGCTGTATTCCAGGTTCTCGCCGGCCATGCCCCAGATAAATCCGTAGCTCGAGGTTCCGCTTCCGGCATGGATACTCCAGGGGGGCGATACAACAGCTTCATGGTTCTTCATCAGGATATGCCGGGTCTCATCGGGGGTGCCCATGTAATGAAACACCACCTGGTTCTCCGGGAGGTCAAAATAGAAATAGGCTTCCATCCGGCGGTTATGGGTGTGCGGCGGAATGGTATTCCATACACTCCCTTTTTCCAGGAGGGTCAGTCCCATTACCAACTGGCAGCTTTGCAGGCCATTTTTATGGATATAGCGATAGATCGTACGGTGATTGCTCGTTTCCAGTGAACCTAAAACATTCGATTCTGCTTGTTCACGTTTCAGCAAAGTAGTCGGATAACGGGCATGGGCAGGGGCAGAAAGGATATAGAAGATCGCAGGTGTGCCGGCATCGGCGCTGGTGAAGCGAATGTCACGGCTTTCCTTGCCGATATAGAGGCAGTCCAGCTTATCAAGCGTATAGTCCGTTCCATCCACGGAAACGCCGCCCTGTCCGCCTACGTTGATCACACCCATTTCGCGGCGCTCCAAAAAATAATCGGACCGGAGCACGGGATAAACCGGCACTACCAGTTCTTTATCGCCGGGTACAATGCCACCGACGATCATGCGGTCATAAAGGGTATAGCGCAGGCGGATGGCTCCGGGCTCCATGATCCCACTCAAAAGGAATCGCTCTCTGATACGTGCGGTATCATAACGCTTAAAATCATCGGGATGCACACCGTGCAATACATTAAGGTCTTCCATGCTTTCTGTTTATAAATAATTCTTTCAGGCTTCAATTCGTTTCATACGGGGAACCAGGATATGCATGATGAGCCACGCAAGCAGGTAGGCTCCTCCGCAAATGGCAAACATGATATAATAAGCGGTCTCGATCTGCCCGATGCTTCGGTAGTGAACAAATAACTGCTTTTGCACCACCAGTGACAACACAATACCTCCGAAGCCTCCGAACATGCCACCCAGTCCGGTTACGGAAGCGGTGGAGTTCTTGGGAAACATATCGCTCACGGTTGTAAAGATATTGGCGCTCCAGGCCTGGTGGGCGGCTGCGGCAATACCGATCACACCTACGGCATACCACATA
This sequence comes from Flavisolibacter sp., assembly GCA_036263415.1. Classification (GTDB taxonomy): domain Bacteria; phylum Bacteroidota; class Bacteroidia; order Chitinophagales; family Chitinophagaceae; genus Flavisolibacter. Next base: position 3,396 of record DATAHC010000143.1, on the reverse strand, counting down.
TTGATCTTGCCGAGTATGAGGGCAAAAAAGATCGGCAGCACCAGAAGGGCATAAATGAACATCGAGGTCTTCCGTGCCTTGAATACCGGGTTGCCTTTTCGTATGAGGTTCAGCGGTAGCCAGCCTCCCCAGATACTGCCTACCGTAGAAATAACATAGACTACGGCAATGGGCCAGCTGGCGGCCTGCAGCTTCACCTTATAAACGCTTTCAAAGAAATCAGGCAGCCAGAAAAGATAGAACCACCAGATCGGGTCCGTCAGGAATTTTCCGATTACAAAGGCCCAGGTTTGGCGGTAACCCAGCAACCTGCCCCAGCCGAGCTTCGGGCTTTCAGATACTACGGGCTGTTCGTCCTTATCGCTTTCTATATACTGCAGTTCTGCCGCTGACAGCTTTTTATGGCGGCGGGGTATTTCATAGATAGCGAGCCAGAGTGCCAGCCATACAAATCCCAGCAGGCCGGTAATAATAAAGGCCGACTTCCATCCCCAATGCACAACCATCCAGGGCACGCAGAGCGGGGTGATGATGGCTCCGATATTGGCTCCGGAATTAAAAAGGCCGGTTGCCAGTGCCCGCTCTTTCTTGGGAAACCATTCGGCCACTGTTTTAATAGCTGCCGGAAAATTGCCGGACTCGGTAACTCCCAATGCACCACGCACCACCTGGAAGCCCAATACACTTTGCACAAGCGCGGTACAGATGCCCGCAATGCTCCACAAAAAGGTAAAGAGCCCATAACCCATTTTAGTACCCAGTCGGTCAATGATACGGCCCGCACTGATCATACCCAGTGCATAGAATAATTTAAAGGTGGATTCCACATTGGAATAATCGGCATCGGTCCAGCCCAGGTCAGACGTAAAGGTGGACTTCAGGAAGCTGATCACATTCCGGTCGATATAGTTGATGGTGGTGGCGAAAAAGATCAATCCGCAAATCGTCCAGCGGTATTTCCCGACAGTCTCCATACGATTCTGTAAGGTGTTGGTTTCGGTCTTTACATTTTCCTGAACAAGCATAGCCAAATAGTTAAAGGTGAATCCTAAGTAAAATGGACAATACCATCTTATGGTTGTGTGGCTCTTTGAACCAATTCCAGCGCCTGGACCGTATCGTCCCGCAGGCGGTCAAATTCACGGGCCTCGATCCGTTCTCTGGAAATGAGCTTACTGCCCATGCCCACGGCCACCACGCCGGCATCGAACCAGCTTTTCAAATTGCCGGCTTCCGCTTCCACCCCGCCTGTTGGCATAAACAACAGGTCCGGAAAGATGTCTTTTATGGCCCTGATATAGGAAGGTCCCAGCAGGTTGCCGGGAAAGATCTTCACCACCGTGGCCCCGGCTGCTTCGGCCGTGGCGATTTCCGTAGTAGTAAGGCAGCCTGGTATCCAGAGCAGGCCGGCATCATGTACCACTTCGGCAACTTCCTCGTTCAGGGAGGGGCAGACCACGAAATCGGCTCCGGCCTCTACAAATTTTTTCGCCTGCTTACGCGTTTTGATCGTACCGATTCCCAGCTGTAAGCCCGGCATGGTCTTATCAACGGTCTTACGCAGGGTTTTGAAATTATCCAAAGCGTGTTCACCCCGGTTGGTATATTCCAGGGTGCGAATGCCGGCAGCATACAAAGCCTGTAATACGGATTGGCTTACTTCCGGACTGTCATGATAATACAGCGGTAGTAATTTCTGCTCCAGAAGGGCCTGCAGGGCTTCCTGTTTTTTATGCATAATGTAAAAGGTTCTTTCGTATGTCTTCAATAGTGGAACGGGTCGCGTCTCCTTTTTCGAAGAACTTGTTAAAGGCCGCCGCCGCCGCAAAATCGATCCGCTCCTGTGCTTCCAGGTTCTGAACGCTACCATAGATCAAACCGGCCATGAAGGTATCGCCGGTGCCCACCTTGTCTACAATAGTAGCTGCCGTCCTTTCCGGAGAGGAAAACAAGCTGCCTCCTGTATAAAGGGATGCATAGTACCGCACACCGGCTTCGGCATCAAACCGGAACGTCAGGGCTACCTGGGTACACTGCTCATAGTGCCGGATAAGCGCTTCCGACGTATGCAGGGCTTGCTCCAGGTAGGCCTCCCTGTTAGCTTCTATCTTTTCATCTATCGGTATACCCAGCATCTGTTCAGCTGCCCACAGGTTGCCCATGACCACGTCACAATACCGCACCAGTTCCGGCATGATATCCCCGGGTAGCTTGCCGTATTGCCACAACCGGGCACGGTAATTCAGGTCTACCGAAACGGTGATCCCTTTTTTACGGGCTGCCATTACAGCCTCCAGGCAAACGGCTGCCGTATGTTCATTCAGGGCCGGACTGATCGCACTGAAATGAAACCAGGTGATGCCTTCCAGCTGTTCGTCCCAGTCGATCTGTCCCGGTTTCAGTTGCCAGAACGAAGATCCGGCACGGTCATAGATCACACCCGCATGCTTCAGATCGGCGCCTTGCGGAAGGAAATAGGTGCCGATCCGTTCTCCGCTGAAGAAGAGCCGGTCTGTTTGAATGCCCCGCTCCTGGATGGAGCGGATGATCTCTTTTGATAAGTAATTTTCGGGAAGCGTGGTGCAATAGGTCACCGGCACCTTCCAGCAGGCCAGTGCGGTGGCCACGTTCAGTTCGGCCCCGCCGATATAAACCGGCATTATATGGTCTTTCAGCCAGGTGCCCCCCAGCTGCGGTGATAGTCTCAATAAGAGTTCGCCAAAGCAGCAGATCGTATGGTTATGTGGATGGGTCATCAGCTTGTTTGATAAGTGGCGGTAGCCGGGTGCGCGACGGGTTGCCAGTTAAAATAATTCCTGGCATTATGATAACAGATGTCCTGTATCACTTTGCCGGTCCATTCGCGGTCATTGGGCAACTCGCCATTTTCCATTTCCTCTCCAAACAGGTTACAAAGGATCCTTCTGAAATATTCATGTCGGGGATAGGAAAGAAAGCTGCGCGAATCCGTCAGCATCCCTACGAAGCGGCTGAGCAGGCCCATATTGGACAGGGCATTGAGCTGCTTCACCATTCCGTCCTTCTGATCCAGGAACCACCAGGCGGAACCCAACTGGATCTTTCCGGGAAAGGAACCATCATTGAAATTGCCGGCCATGGTAGCCATCAGGTCATTATCGCAGGGATTCAGGTTGTAAAGTATGGTTTTCGTCAGCTGATTCCGCCGGTCCAGGCGGTCCAGGAAGGTGGCCAATGTCCTGGCCTGTTCAAAATCACCGATGGAATCCCATCCTGTATCCGCACCCAGTGATTGCATCATCCTGGAATTGGTATTCCGCAAGGCGCCGAGATGAAATTGCTGCACCCAACCTTTCTCATGGTCCCAGGTTGCGAAATATTCCAGCATGGCGGATTTGAATTTCAGTTGTTCCGCAG
>DATAHC010000142.1:0-5429 GCA_036263415.1 Flavisolibacter sp. | reverse complement strand
AACCGGCTGACCCATTCTTTGGAAGTGGCCAGCGTAGGCCGCTCCTTAGGAAAAATGGTCGGAGAGCGGATCAGTTCCGGCTTCAAAGGCACGAATGACGACGCCTATGAATTCTACCGCTATGAGCTGGCCAACGTGATCGCCGCCGCCTGCCTGGCGCATGATATCGGCAATCCCGCTTTCGGGCACTCCGGCGAAAAGGCCATCTCGGCGTACTTTATTGAGCAGGCCACCGCTACTATTGATGGCGCCCCGCTTCAATCGTTTTTTACGGAACAGGAATGGAAGGACCTGACCAGCTTCGAAGGCAATGCCAATGCCGTCCGCATCCTGACGCACAGTTTCAGGGGCCGATTCAAGGGAGGGTTCGGGCTCACGTATACGACGATAGCGAGCATCCTGAAATATCCCTGCGAATCCGTTGCCGTCAGCAAAGCCTTCAAGCACCGCAAAAAGTACGGCTTCTTCCAATCGGAGAAGGAAACCGTTCAGAAGATCTGTACGGAGCTGGGTATGCTGGAGGAATCGGCCTCACCCTTCATTTATAAACGCCATCCTTTTGTGTACCTGGTGGAAGCGGCCGATGATATCTGTTACAGCATCGTGGATATGGAGGACGCCCACCGGCTCGGCATCCTGCAGAAGGAAGAAGTGGAACAGGCCTTTCTCGGCCTGATCCGGAAGATCAACCGCAAGGGCGAGGACGCAGACCGCATCAGCGGGTATTACCACAGCATCGAAGATACCAACGAGGCCATCGCTTTTTTGCGGGCGAAGGTGATCAATATACTCGCCAACGAAGCCGTCGATGTGTTCATGGAAAACCAGCAGGACATACTGGAAGGCGGCTTCAACAATACCCTGCTGGATGCGCTGGAAGACCGCACCGCAGCCCTGAAAGCCATCCAGGAAATCTCGGTGAGCCGGATCTATGGACACGACACGGTGATCCAGATCGAGATCGCGGGTTATAATGTAATGTCCGAATTGCTGCAGCTGTTTATCCCGGCTTTGCTGAAGTCAAAGCCTTCCCATAAGGAAGAAAAAGTACTGCGCCTCTTTCCCTTTCAGTTCACGGAGTTCAAGGAGACCGGCTCGAAATATGAGAAAGCGCTGAATGCGCTGGATTACTTAAGCGGCATGACCGATGAATATGCTACCGAGATCTATCGCAGGCTGAAAGGAATTACCATACCCGGACATGGATAAAGAAGGCACCACCACACATCCTGATATGATGAGAAGAACTGTTTTTCTGACCCTACTGCTCCTGCTTTCGATGATACTGCCGGCGCAGGAAAACAACCGGCCAGACCGTACCGGCAACACGTACCCGGATTCCCTGTTCCGTTACCAGACGCCCATTACGGTGCCGTTCTATTTTTCCCTGCTTTTCGATAATGCGAAAAAACAGGTAACGGCACCCTTTCATACATCGAAAAAAGACTGGATTACGGTGGGAACGTTTGCCCTGCTGACCGGTGGCGTGGCGCTGCTGGACAAGCCTGTGCAACGGCTCGCCCTCGATCTCCGGAATAAGAATGGTACGGTGAAGGAGGCCAGCGCGTTCATTACCAAGTTCGGCGGTCCCTACGAAACCTATACGCTTGCTACGCTGGCCGCTTACGGACTGCTCTTCAAAAAGCAGAAAACGGTGAATACCGTTTTGCTCGCGACACAGGCCTACCTGATCGGGGGCGGCATTGAAAGCGCGGCCAAATACCTCACCGGCCGGCAGCGACCCAATTATTACGGTTCCGATTCCATAGCGCCACGGGGACTCTTTCATGGACCTTTTGCCCGCTCGGGAAGGGAATATAAAGGGCAGACCATCAGCAGCTCCTTTCCTTCTGGGCATACTACCGTTGCCTTTGCCGCAGCTACGGTGTTTGCCATGGAGTATCGCGATAAGCCGCTGATCCCGGTGATCAGCTATACGGCAGCCACGCTCATTGGCCTCAGCCGTATTACGGAAAACAAGCATTGGGCTACCGATGTCCTGGCAGGTGCAGCCCTGGGCTATATCAGCGGCCGCCAGGTGGTACGCAACTATCACCGCATGGCCCGGAACAAAACGGAGAACATGCACCTCACCGTCAACTACCGGGGCGGCGTATTCGAAACAGGGATCCTGTTAAGGCTATAAGGTTCACAATACATCTTCTTCACCCAACTGGTATTTCTGCCGGATCTTGCGCATCACTTCATCCATGCTGGCACGGTGGTCTTTGGCATCCCATTCCCCACGCTCCCATTTGTCCAGTTCCTCATCGATATGCTTTTTCTGTAATTCGGTCAGCTTGTTCACCAGCTCATTCGAAAGTTGCCTTTGCTTCTGGTAAAAAGCTTTCTTCTTTTCAAAGACCACATCCTTTCCCCTGCGCATTTCATTTTCATCCGCAGCCATCTGCAGCAATTCTTCACGGGCCAGGGCAATATCGTATGGGCCCAGGGGCATGATCAGCTTGGACAGCACCGGCCCGATCTCGATAATGATGATCAGCAGGGAGATCAGGAAACTGGTCCACCATACGCTGTTTTCTTCCGCGCTCAGATCCGATAAAGCCTTGTTCTTTTCCAGGAAACCGAGGTTGGACAGGGCGTTGGTTTCATAGTCCTTTCGCCTGGCTTCCAACCCTGCTTTTGAATACTGCAGGATACTGTCCTGCTGCTGCATGGCTGCGCCCAATTGCACCAGTTCCGGGGTGTACTGCTGCACTGCGGACTGATAGGCGTCCATCTTCAAACGCGTCAGCTTTTCAATGCCGCGCCGGCCCGAGCCACCGGTACCGTCGGCCTCCTGTACATAGGCCGCCTGCAGCCGGTTCAGGGTATCTTCCAGGGCCAGCTTGCGGGTCATGAGCCGTTCCCGCTCCAGTGTGGCCGACTGGGTTTGCGCCAGGTTCTCGATATGAAGAAGGCTGTCGTTGCGCTGGATCTTCTTATGGGTATTCTCCACCATTTTCACGGCGATCTCCTTCTCGAATAACTTCAGTTCCAGGGGACGGGCAATGGTCAGCCCGATCAGGAGCGCCAGCAACAGGCGCGGCACGGCCATCAGCAGCTGCCTCCGTTTGGAGACTCCGTATTTACGCATGGTGGAAACCAGGAAGCGGTCGAAGTTGAAAATAATGAAGCCCCAGATGAGGGCAAAAACGAGGGCCCAGGTCACACTTCCAAAAACAGAATAAAGGGCATAGCCGGAAGATAGGGCCGCCAGCAGAAAGGTGGCCAGTAACACACCTCCCAACCCGGAGTACTTGATCTGTTCGGAAGGAAATTGCCGTAACAGGCGCTGATGGGCGCCGGAGCACCACCATAGAAAATTGGATTCTGTTGACTTTTTTCCTCTACCAAAGGAATCATAGGTATAAATGCCATCCTCCTCCTGCCCGGAAGCAGTGGAATGGTCTGTGTCAGGTACAGCCATAAACGGTTCTTTTTAAAAGGTTACTACAACGGGTTGAAGTTGGGGACCTGAAACGAGAACGGGAGGATCAGCTAAAAGGTATAAACGGGAAGTTAAAGAAAATAGTATCGGCTGGCGTAATTGTTGAAACTCATCCAGTAGAAAATTTTATTAACCTTTTAAACGCTTCTTTATGAACCTGACAATCAAACCCATGAATCTTAAGATGTGGATTACCTTCCTGGTATTCAATTTCATCCAGGTGGCCCTGTGGGCGCAGGAAGGTTCCGGCTCCGGATCCGGGTCTTCCACCACTACTACCTCAAAGAAAATAGACGTCTCCGTTTCCAGCTCCGACAACTGGTATACCTCACCCTGGGTATGGATCGTTGGTGCTGCCGTATTTATCCTGCTGCTGGTAGCCCTGCTGGGCGGTAATCGTGGTGGGTCCACCAGCACGGCTTCTGACCGGGTTACCGTTACAAAAACCGTGGAAAGAGATACGGACGTTTAGTAGATGTCCGTAAGCAGCAGGGATGTTCCCTGCTTTATGGATCAGAAACCTTAGATGATGTGCTTACAATAAAAGAAGCCACCAGTATACTGGTGGCTTTTTGATACGTTCTTTGACGTATCGCTCAGATATTTTAATGGAGTAACCCGGTCAGGCGATACCAACCGAAGGTTCCCATGAATATTCTGTAGATGTCATGAATACCTCCTTTTCTTTGGTGAGTTATAAAGATACAGAAAAACGACATTCGAAATACACAGATTCTTTCTGTAACTCAGCTATTTATAAGTTTATTAAGAATTCTCCCGCAGCATAAGAAAGGGCTGGCAAAAATCGTTTGAATCCAGTATCTTGACCACCTCAGAAAGGCCTTGCCAAAACACGGCCGAACGATAAACAGCGCGCCATGAATGAACAGGTTTTTCTGCAGACGATCCAGGAAAAAGCCCGGGAGCTGAATATGAATCCCCTGCTGCTCCTTTCCGGCATTGAAGGGATCTATACCTTTAAAGATGTGCGCCTGAACCAGGTGAATTATGAATTTCTGGACAGCCTGATCCTGACCATCTTCGCCTTGCGCATCGGCGACCAGTTTCACACCTTGGCGGAGGAAAACCTGATGAGTACCGATGAGCGCCTGCGTCAGGCAGCCGCACGCGAAATGAAAGAGCTGCACCCGGAGGATATTGCCGTTACCTCCAGCCCCTATCTTCAGTCCTTTGCCGCCATCCTGCAAGGCAAAAGTGTCATTCGCCAGTACCATGAGAAGGCCCTGGAAGCAGCGGCCCTGGAGATCAAAAGGACCCAGCTTCAGTTCAGTCACGACAGCATCGGGAACATTATCATGGCCATCTGCAAAACGCAGCTGCAGGACAGCCTGAACCTGGGTGTCTTATTCTCTTAATTCACACCGGCCAGCTGCAGGCTTACTTTTTTCAGCGATTCGGCGAGGATGGCTTCTTTCTCTACAATGCCCTCCGGCAACACCACGATCGATACCGCTTCATCCTGCAGCCACTCCGCCGCCTTCAGCTTTTCTACATGGATCAGTCCTGTCAGGTATTGCCGCTCCGGCGTACTGTGAAACTCCAGTACCTTTTCAAAATCCCATTTGTTCACTTCCGTCCAGTCGTTAAAGCTGACAAACACTTTCAGGTAATAATTATGGGAAAGCTGGTACTGCTCCTTCCGCTGCAGTTTCTTGTACTCATACTTATAGTCGTAGCTCAGCGCCGAAAGGTCGCTGATCACCGCCGAGGAAGTCGGATACCGGCCCGCCCCCTTTCCATAGAGGAACTGCTTATCCGCCAGCTTGCTTTCGATCACCACGCCATTGTACTCATTCTTCACGTGGAACAACTGGCTTTGCGGTCTTACGAACTGCGGTAAAACAAAGGCGGCCACTTTGCCGCTGGCCAGCTTGAAAGCCTGGGCGGTCAGCTTGATCTGGTAATTCTTTTCCTCTGCGTACTGGGTATCGGTCTGCTGAAGGCGCGTAATGCCCAG
>DATAHC010000141.1:0-4012 GCA_036263415.1 Flavisolibacter sp. | reverse complement strand
ATCCACCTGCAGATCATCGAGGAGTATCCGTTCAGCGAGCTGGCCTGGTTCAATCTGGGAGCGGCCTATCAGGGCATCAAGCTTTTCGAGAAAGCCATTGACGCCTATCAGTACGCCATCGCCATTGATGAAAAATTTGATTACGCGTACCGAAATATAGGCGATGCCTATATACGGCTGCGAAGGTATAAGGAAGCTATTGAGGCGCTTGAAAAAGTACTGGAGCTGTCCAAGCCCGAAGAGGTGATCTACGAAGCGATCGCACATTGCTACGATCGGTTGAAAAACTTTGCGCAGGCGCGCTTCCATTACCGCAAAGCATCTCATCTGAACCCCGACGATCATAAATTGCTGTATAAGATCGCCTGCACCTATTACAACGAAGGGCAGTGGACGCCGGCTATTAAGCAACTGGATGCGGCACTCAAGATCAACCGTCTCCAGCCGGAATATAACCTTCTCATGGGTGAGTGCAAGCTGCAACAGAATGAAATCAAGGAGGCCGTTCAGTACCTGTCTACCGCTGTGCGGGTTCGTCCGAAGAATGTATCGGGCTGGGAAGCGCTGATCCGATGCCTGTATACGGCGGAATTTTATACCGAGGCCCGTCAGCAGGCGCTTGCAGCGCTGAGTCATACCAACAATAAGCCGATCTTCCAGTTTTACCTGAGTGCGATCCTATTTGCCATGAACAAGTCGAAGGAAGCGCTTCTTTATCTGGACAAAGGCATGGCGGGCTCACGTAAGCACCTGAAGAAATTTGTAGAGCTGAACCCCTCTATTTTGCAGAATCCCCAGGTGATCGATGTGATTGCCCAATATAAAAGAAACCGTTAAAGCGGTTCCGGGAACCGGGTATTATTTTTAGTTCCCTATTTTTGCGGGCAAAATACAACTGCCATCTAATGAATTTCAACTTATCCCAAATCCCTGAAAGATTCCAAAAACCCCGCACCGCAGGCATCACTATGGTGATGGACAAAGGCCTGAGTGTGGAGGAAGCCCGTAACTTCCTGAGTGTTTCTCATCCTCATGTCGATATCATCAAGCTGGGTTTCGGTACGTCCTACGTAACGCCCAACCTGGAAGCAAAGCTGGAAGTATATCGTTCTTATAATATACCTGTTTATTTCGGCGGAACCTTGTTTGAAGCCTTTCTCATCCGCAACCAGTTCGAAGACTACATTGCGGTATGCAAGCAATTTGGCATCAGCTATATGGAAGTCAGCGATGGTTCCATTACTATTCCCCATGCCGAGAAATGCGGCTACATCGAAAAGCTGACCAAGCATGGTACGGTACTGAGCGAAGTAGGTAGTAAAGATGCAGCTCATATCATACCTCCCTATAAATGGATCGAACTGATGCGCGCCGAGCTGAACGCCGGTTCCACCTATGTGATCGCGGAAGCCCGTGAAGCGGGTAACGTCGGTATCTACAGGGGCAGCGGAGAGGTTAGGGAAGGATTGGTGCAGGAGATCCTTACACAGATCCCCGGTGAGAAAGTGATCTGGGAAGCACCCCAGAAAGCGCAGCAGCTTTACTTTATGGAATTGCTGGGTTGCAACGTGAACCTGGGCAACATTGCTCCAACGGAGGTGATACCCATGGAAACTATGCGTATCGGCTTAAGGGGCGATACCTTCCATCTGTACCTGAATAAAGAAAATGCCTGATGAGACGCTTCGGCTTGCTCGGGAAATCGTTATCGCATTCTTTTTCAAAAGGGTACTTTACACAGAAATTTGCGGAACTGAAGCTTTCCGATTGCCGCTATGAGAACTTAGAGCTATCCTCGATAGACCAGCTATTGCCCCTGATCGAATCCAACCCGGATATCGAAGGCCTGAATGTGACCATTCCCTATAAGCAGGAAGTGATCAGCCTTCTGGCCGAACAAAATGACGTGGTCAAAAAAACAGGAGCCTGCAACTGTATCAAAGTGAAAGAAGGTAAGCTCTATGGCTTTAATACGGATGTGGCCGGATTTCTTCATTCCCTGAAGCCTAAATTACAGCCGCACCATACGCAGGCACTAGTACTGGGTAATGGGGGCGCGTCCAAAGCCGTGCAGTATACGCTCGACGAATTGGAAATCCCCTTTTGCCTGGTATCCAGAAGGCAGCAGGAAGGTCAGCTGGGATATGAGGACATCGGCGATGAGGCCATGCGGAAATACACGATTATTATCAATACCACGCCACTGGGCATGTTCCCGAATGTTGACGCAGATCCTTCCATTCCTTATGAATTACTCACCGACAGGCATTTGCTGTTCGATCTCATTTACAACCCGGAAAAAACGAGCTTTTTAAAAAAGGGAGCGGCACAGGGCGCACAGATCGTCAATGGCCAGGAAATGCTGGTACTGCAGGCGGAAGAAAGCTGGCGGATTTGGAATGATGCATCCTTATAAGTTTTCAGGATTTTCTGTAGCGCGATATCCAGTTCGTAGTACCGTGCTTTCGCCAGATAGAAGTGGCAAGTAGGGTTCCGGTAATGAGTCCTGCAATAAAAACGATTAAGGCTATCCATTTCCCCGCAGATGTATGCCATTTGAAATATATCAATACGCCGATCAGTGCTCCCAGTAAAGCGGGAGATGCCATAATAGCGATCCAGTTTAATACCTCCAATCCTTTATTCCACGTTTTCATTTCTGTTTTCCAGTTTATTCAGCGCGGGAGCAGGAATTGGTCTGACTTTCTTTGCTGCGTAATCGAAACAGATCATACCTGTACGGGCCAGTACCAGGTTGGTTCCTTTGCTGTTATAGATCCGGTATACCAGGTCAAAGCCCACCTTACTGGTAACGGAGGCTGCCACTGCAATGAAAATGGCTTCTCCATAGAACAATTCGCCTTTGAATTCGATCGCAGCGTCGCTCATGATCAGTCCTACGCCTTCAAAGGCCAGCTCTGTATATCCGATGGAATGCAGGTATTGCATCCTCGCTTCATGCAGCAGGGTCAGGATGGAATCGTTGCCTACATGGCCACCGTAATTCAGATCCGTAATGCGGATGGGAATCGTAGCTGTGAAAGGGAAGTGTTCGGGCAATTGCACTGTAACGCGTGACATGCCGCAAGATTACTGATTTTCATTCATGTTGCCCAGTATCTCCAGTACGCCGGTAAAGTCGGTAGCGACGCTGGTCCGCGCCATCTTCTGCTGCATCTGTTCCATCCGTTCCTTGCAGCTCACATTCTTGCCGATGCAGGCAAAGAAGTCGAACAGCTTCTTGGGAAGTTTCATAGCCGTACCGTTCCCGTCGCTGTAGATCATATAATTATCCAGGGGTAGGGTAGCGGGAAGTATATGTTTTGCTTCCACTTTTTCCGGAATGAAGCTATTAGTTTCTTCGGCCAGGGCTGCCGGTGCAAAGGCATGCAGGGTGGATCGTATTTTATTACGGATGGTACTGATGAATTTTGAGTCGTTGCCGGCAGACAGGGAAAGGGTATTGATTGCAACTGCCGTTTCCGGTGGCTTGCTGGTAACCGTTATGGTTTCAGTAGCGGGCGCACCTGGTTGTTCTGTTTTGGGTGGTGCCGGCAGAACGGCAACACCGCCGTCGGATTGCGTTTTTTTACTAATGAACAGCGAGCCTGTGAAAAGGGCGATCGCCAGAACCGCTGCTGCTGCAGAATAATGGATCTTCCTTTTGTGCCGCTGATAAAAGGGAATGGTCTGCGGTTCCGGGACCGTATTCAGAGAATGCTCGATGGCTTTCCATAAACCGGCTGGTGGCGGCACCTCATAATGATACATCTTATCGGAAAATGAAGCAGACGTTTCGTCCAGTGAAGCAGCAATGGCATCCCATACCCGTTGCGGGGGTTCCGGTGCGTACTGCATTAGTTTATCCTGGATGGTCTGTTTCATTGTTACGGTACTTGTTTTCTTTTTTCGATATAGTTCTTTACCATATCCTGTAAGATCAGTTTGGCCCTCGACAACTGCGATTTGCTGGTGCCTTCGCTGATGCCGAGCGATTCGGCTATCTGCCTGT